>JASFIA010000461.1:0-3220 GCA_050122915.1 Desulfobacterales bacterium
GGCAGCCGTGACGGGATGGATCAGAAAGCAGAAAGCCGCTGCGGAAATGCCGACGTTGACGGCGGAGACGAGCATGGCAGTGGGATGTTTGTCAAGGAAGAGAAAGGTGAAAAAGCCGCAGTATAAAATGATGATCACACTGGCCAATAGAGCGATCACGCGTGCCCAGTTTTTCCCCAGGACCAGGGAGATGCAGATAATGCCGGCGGCAATGGTGAATTTGAGAACCGAACCCGGATCATAAAAAGCGTAGGTCGAATATAGGAACCAGCACCAGCCTGAAATGGTTGCAATGATGGCGGCCTGAACCATCCCGGGTTTGGTTCTGAATTCCTGCATGTCGGGCAGCATGAACACCTCCTATGGCACCAGCGGATGTCGGCAAGGACCTACGGCGAAAGCATCGTGGCTGTTCCCTCTCATGGGAGGGACAGGGCGTTTGCACTATACACCCTTTCCTCTTCCTGCGCCACCGTTCAAAGCCGTGGGATGCCTCTTCAGGGCATGTCCCGGATACCGGCGAGGGGCGGTCCATGCCCGTCGAGAGAAGCTTAAAAGTACCGCCGGGCACCCGTAAACCGCTTCTTGAAGTAGATGTTGGTCAAGGATGCCACCCGAATTCGCTTTCCCTTGCCCGGTGCGTGGATGAACCGGCCCTCGCCGCTGTATACCCCCACGTGGGAAACACGGCTGCTGCGGCCGGTTCTGAAGAATACCAGATCTCCCCTGGCCAAAGCCGATCTGGCCACCGGCAGCCCGGCCCGGTATTGAGAAAAAGCGCTTCTGGGCAGTTCAAAGCCGTTCAGGCGGTAGACCGTCATGGTCAGACCGCTGCAATCAAAACCGCTCTTGACCGATGATCCGCCCCACCGATAGGGCGTGCCGATAAACCGGCGAGCAGTCCGTACGATGTTCTCTCTCAGGGCCTCCTGGGAATCAGTAAGAGGGTCGACATCCCTGGGGTGGACAATGAAATAGGCGTCGATCGCTCCTCGTTTGCGGAGCTTTTCGGCATGACTTCGAGCGGTATCCTCCTTCAGGAACCGCCCGAAACGCACTTTCCAAAAGCCATCGGTATCAACGAAGTAGTACGCATCGATGCCTTCAGATTTGAGCCGGTCAGCGTGGGAAGCCGCCCGCTCCGCTGTCGAAAAGGCACCGAGTTGGATGGTAAACGGGATGTTCGGCAAGGCGGCATCTGCAAGGTGCGGGGACGGCGGTGGCGAGGAGGCCTTCTTGGGAGGCGTCCGGGGGACGGGTGAAGGCGCCCTGGCGCTGCCGGCGCATCCGGCAAGGGTACCCATCAGTATCGCCACGAGAAAAAGACCCCCCCAACCCGACTTGGGGATGACTCGATGTAAACGGGGCATGGCGCCACCCTTCGGGTTCCTGGCAGAGCCTGAATGTGCACGGAGCCGCCGTGATATTGCGGCAGTTGGATCTGCACCCTATCGTGCGCCCAACAGGCATTATTTTACCCTATTTGCCATCCAATTGCAAAACGCGCCAACCAGCCAATTGAAGGGCTTTTCATGGCCCCTGTAAGGGGCAGATGGAGCCCTGCCTGAGGGGACCCTGTCGATTTTATCAGCCGCCTTCCTTATTTTGCCTGTTTGGGGGTCTTCAGGGGCCTTGACAGGTGGGAAGGACCGCCTACCATATCGCTTATGAGTTGGCAATAATTTGATATATATTTGTTAAGGAACTGACATGGACCTTCCACTCGATCCCGTTTTGTTGTCTCGCATCCAGTTTGCCTTTACCGTCTCATTCCACATCATCTTCCCGGCATTCACTATTGGACTCGCCAGTTGGCTGGCGGTTTTAGAATGGCGTTGGCTTAAGACCGGCAACACGGTCTATGCGGAAATCTATCGGATGTGGGTGAAGATATTTGCGGTTACCTTTGGCATGGGCGTCGTTTCCGGGGTGGTTCTATCGTTTCAATTCGGAACCAACTGGTCTGGATTTTCCGACAAGGCCGGAAACGTGCTCGGTCCCCTGCTGGGCTACGAAGTGTTGACGGCCTTTTTTTTGGAGGCTTCCTTTTTGGGCGTGATGCTGTTCGGATGGAATCGCGTGAGCCCCAAGATGCATTTTGCCTCGACGGTGATCGTCGCGCTGGGCACGTTAGTCTCCGCCTTCTGGATTCTTTCAGCCAACAGCTGGATGCAAACCCCCCAAGGCTTCCGCGTGGGGGATGACGGCCTATTTTACCCGACCGATTGGCTACAGATCGTATTCAACCCCTCCTTCCCATACCGGTTTGCTCACATGGTCGTCGCGGCCTATCTGACCACCGCCTTCGTCGTAGGCGGCATCGGCGCCTATTACCTCAGAAAGGGCAGGCATCGGCAGCACGCCAGAATCATGTTTGGAATGGCCATGATCATGGCGGTGTTCGTTGCTCCGATTCAAGCCGTGTTAGGGGATCTTCACGGTCTCAACACGTTGGAACACCAGCCAGCCAAAGTGGCGGCAATGGAAGGGCTCTGGGAGACCCGGGAGGGGGCGCCACTCACCCTGTTCGGCTGGCCGGACCAGGAAGCTGAAACCACCCGTTTCGCTGTCAAGATTCCCAAACTGGCAAGCCTTATCCTGACCCATGACCTCGACGGAGAGGTTCGGGGTTTGAAGGAGTGGCCGAAGGAGGATCGCCCCCCGGTGGCGTGGGTTTTCTGGTCCTTCAGGGTAATGGTGGGTATCGGGGTTCTAATGATCTTAACCGGCTTGTCAGCAGCGATTCTGTACTTCAGGGGCCGGCTTTTCGACGCTCGGTGGTTCCACTATTGGTGCATGGCCCTCACGCCCTCCGGGTTCGTGGCGGTGCTGGCCGGGTGGTTCGTCACCGAGATCGGCCGCCAGCCATACATCGTCTATGGCGCGATGAGAACGATCGAGGCCGCATCACCCGTGGTGGGTGCCTCGGTTGCCCTGTCCCTTGCGGCGTTTGTGGTCACTTACGCATTCATTTTCGGTGCCGGAATCTACTACATCGTCAAACTCATCTCCAAGGGCCCCAGCGATATGGAGGACACCTACGGGGATCACGGTGTTAAGAAACCGCCCCTGGTCACCGGTCTCGTCTCCGATGAAGGAGGGCAGCATGTTTAGTCTCGAACACATCCTCAATCTACCGCTGATTTGGTTCTGCCTCATCGCAACGGCGATCCTTCTGTACGTGCTGCTCGACGGGTTCGATCTTGGCATCGGTGTGTTG
>JASFIA010000462.1:0-3220 GCA_050122915.1 Desulfobacterales bacterium
GGGGTTGGCCCTCCTTAGTGTGGATCAACGAAATGTCCCCCATCGGATGAATCGGCGCCGGAGCCCTCACAACCTTACAGAATGAATTCATTATGATCCATGTGAAAGCATTCCGGTTGTGCCGGCCCTCGATTGGGACCATCCAACAGCGGGTCATGAAGAAGGCGTGTCCGCCGGTACGAAAAAACAGACCGCCATGCAAATCACCGCCGCAACCGTTGCGGTCCAGAACACCCCGTTCATCCCCTCGGCAATCGACTGGCCCACCATGTGCCGAAGATCGGGAGAGAGGGCGGCCTGGACATCCGGGCGAAGGAGACTCTCCAGCTGGTGGTAGCCGGTGTCGGACCCAATGGACGGCAGGTCCTTCAGGCTACCGGCCGCCTCCAGCCGTTCCTGAAGAGACAACAGGTGATTCGAGATAAAACTACCGCAAATGCCGACACCGACCGTTCCGCCGAGAGTGCGGGCGAACTGGTGAGACGATGTGGCCACCCCCAAATCCCCCTTGTCAACGCCGGCTTGAACCGCCAGAAGGGTGGACAGGGAAACGAATCCCATGCCGACACCGACGATGAAAAAAACCCAGAACCCGTAGAGCATTGAGGTTTCGTAGACGAATGTCAGGGTCAATGCACAGCCGGCAGTGAGAAAGCCGCCCCCCAAGGCGGCGGCGACCCGGTTTCCGGTTCGATTGGCCATCTGCCCCAAAGCAAGGGACCCTGCAGACCATCCCAGGCTGAGGGAGAGCATCGCAACCCCGACTTCCATGGGTGATTTCCCCTGGACGCCCTGGATGAAAAGGGGTGCGAAGGCAAACAGGGAAAAAATGGTAAAACTGCTTAAAAAGACGGCGCCGTTGCCGGTGCTGAACGCCCGATTTCGAAAAAACCCGATGGATAAAATAGGATCCCGGGCGCGGCTTTCCACACGAATGAACCCAAGGCCCGAGATCAGGGAAACCCCGAATAGACACACGACAGGCACCGACGCCCAGGGAAAGGACCTTCCACCCAGGAGAAAGGCCATCAGGAAGGAAACAATGGCAAAGGTTAGCGTTGCCACACCGGCTATATCCAGGGACACCTTTCCTCGGCGCTTCCGGCGATCCGACAAATGGGTTCGAACGCCCCAAAAGGACACGATTCCCAGGGGGACGTTGATGAAAAAAATCCATCGCCAGGACATATAACTGACCAGAAATCCCCCCAGTGTCGGGCCCAGAACGCTAGAGATGCCCCAGATGGAGGACGCAAAAGAGAGGGTTCTTCCTCGGTTCTCGGGCGTCGAGACGTCGGCAAGAACGATATATACCAGAGCGAAGATACCTCCGGCACCGACGCCTTGTATCGCCCGTGCCGTGATGAGAACACCCATCGAATGGGCGAAGCCGGCGGCAACGGATGCCATGACGAACACACCGATAGCAGACAGGAAAAGGCGTCGGCTCCCATAAAGGTCCGAGAGTTTTCCGAATATCGGCAGACAGACCGCTCTGGCGAGAAAATAGGCGGAATAGACCCAACTGTACAGATGGAGCCCCCCCAGCTCCGCCACGATGGTGGGCATGGCGGCGGTCATGATCAGGGCATCAAGGGCACCCAGAAACAGGGCGAGAAGCGCCGCCCCGATGACGGAGGTCCTCCGGGTTTGCATGGCTGGAGCCACGGGTTCTCCTGAGGGTCAGCTATGGGCCTTCCACCGCCGCGGTCGATTCTGCTTCAGCCCAACTCCCTTGGGTTGCGACCACGGGATTCAGCGTTATGATTTTGGGTATCACATGACCTGAACCACAGTCGGGAGCCCCATCATGATACACATCACCTCCAAAGCCAAATCCTTTATCAAAAACAAGGGTGGCCACGTTATCCTCTTCGCCCAAAGCGCCGCGGGCTGATGCAGCACGACCCGCTTCCCCGCAGTTCGTGTGGGACAACCCGCTAAAACGTCGAATTTCGATTCCAGTTCCGTGGAGGATATCACTGTTTGGACCGCGCGGTCCATACGGCCGGTGGATGCCGATACCGGCATGACCATCGATCTGAGCCGGCTGCTTTGGATTAAGCGGTTGATTCTACAGGGAGCCCGGGCCCAGAACGGCCCTCTGGCCTGATCGGTCCAGCCTGCTGCAAAAACCCACTTGCCAGGAAAGGTCCTCAATGAACAAGATCCAGCCGTTTATCGAACGCATCAAGAATTTTATCGACGAACTGGAAGGAGTCGTCGCCGGCTGTTCGGAAGAAGATTGGAAGCGTCAGTGCCCCTGGGAGGACTGGAGCGTCGGCGTCACCGCAAGGCATATCGCTGCAGGCCATTTCGGTGCCATAGATCTGGTTCGCGCCATGGCGGCCGGCGGGGATCTACCGGACCTGTCCATGGACGACCTGATCCGCTCGGCCAACCGCCATGCCATAGAGCACAAAGACACCACTCGGGAAGAGGTGCTCGGCATAATAAAACAAAAAGGGGCGGAACTCTTGGACGTCGTTGCATCTCTCGACCATGAGGCCCTAAAGCGCGAGGGCTCCATGAGGGCTGCCGGAGGCGCCATCAGCGCCGAGCAACTGATCGAAATGGTCATTCTCCAATCCTCGTCCAACCACCTGGACAATATCAAGGCCGTTATCAGGCGGTGAAGGATCCGTCCGGAACTCCTTTAATGTCGGCCAAGACGGCCTCCGCCGCCCGACGTCCTGAATATAGGGCCCACTGGATGGACGGCACCCCCATTGCCTCTCCACATTGGAACAGCCCCTTTTCCATCCGAACGGGCTGTCGATAGGGGGAGAGCAGCGGCGGGGCCACATCCGGAAGTCCATGGGGAATGAAATAGGCACCCAGTTCCTGCCACTCCTTCACCTGGCCGCCGTACCACCTCCCGAGCTGCCTCTCCATGCCGGCCGACAGTTCAGGCCACTGGGGCTGGGTTTTGCTCAGCGCGGTAACCGCCACCAAATGCGCTCCCGGTGGCGAATAGTTTGGCGCCGCCAGGCTCGGCACCACGACGCTTCTGATCGGTCCGTCCTCATCGGCGTTCAACACCAGAAACGGCCGGCGGATGGGCGGGCGGCTGGCCGAGTAATAGACACAGGTGGCCGGCATGGAGCGTCGGTTCCCCCGCATTTGGAATAACCGGAAATGGGACTTCCCATCCGTGGCGACCACGACGGCACGGCCAGTCCACTGCCTGCGGTCGGCCGTAGTAGCTTTCCCAGGCGAA
>JASFIA010000463.1:0-3219 GCA_050122915.1 Desulfobacterales bacterium
CCGGTGCGACCATGGTGTTTACTGGGCAGCGCTGTTTCAAACATTGAGGGTGTTGCCATTCGACGGCCTCTCCCGATCGGTCGAGGCGACTTTCCCGCTCCGGGGCCCGGCAAGCCCATGCCGCCTCAAGGATTCCCCGAGCCGGCGGTCGGCGGCCGTGACAAGACGGATTTGAAACCGTCTAGGGCTTTCTCGACATCCTCGGCGTCGATATGGTAGTGGAGCACGGCCCGAATGCGGGCGGTGTCGACTGGCAGCACCCGGATTCCTTGCCCTGCCAGGGCTCTGCAGAAGGCCGCAGCATCCCAAGACCCGTTTGAGAGATCCCCATAGACGATGTTGGTTCTATGGACTGACGGGACCACCTCGATGCCCTCGATGGCGTTGAGCCCGTCGGCCAATCGGGCCGCATTGGCATGGTCTTCACCCAGGCGATCCACCATTTCCTCCAGAGCGACGATCCCTGCGGCGGCAATGACACCCGCCTGCCGCATGCCTCCTCCTAGCAGCTTTCGGTTCCGACGGGCCTTCTCAATGAAGCGCGCATCTCCGCAAATCACCGATCCCACTGGAGCTGCAAGGCCTTTGCTTAGGCAGAATCCCACCGAGTCGGCCGTTGAGACGAGAGCCGATGGCTGGCAGTCCAAGGCCGCTGCGGCATTGAAGATCCGCGCACCGTCCACGTGGAGGAGGAGGCCGGTGCGGCGGGCAAGGGCTCCCACGCGAGCCATATAGTCCACCGTCAGGGGTTCTCCGCTGCACCGGTTATGGGAGTTTTCGAGGGCGACGAGACGTGAGCGGGGATAGTGGGGGTCGTTCGGGCGGATCGCCCCTTCCAGCCGGTCAAGCGGCAGGGTGCCGTCCGGTCGGTTGGCAAGGGTGCGGGGGTGAATGCCGCCGACGGCCGCAGAGCCTCCCTGCTCGTAGACGGCGATGTGGGATTGGTCGCCGAGAATGACTTCGTCTCCCCGCCGGCAGTGGCTGAGGAGGGAGACCAGGTTGGCCATGGTTCCGCTGGGAACGAAAAGGGCTTCCATCTTGCCCATGCGCTCCGCCGCCATCGCTTCGAGACGGCGAACTGTAGGATCTTCACCGAAGACGTCGTCGCCCACAGCGGCGGCGGCCATTGCCGCTCTCATAGCGGGTGTCGGACGGGTAAGGGTGTCTGAGCGCAGGTCGATCGTCGTCACGGTTGCCGGTCCTCCTCCATGTGCCATTCCAGTGGAATCACGCAGGCGCTCCGGGCCTTGCCGACGCCTGTCGCTTGTGATTATCTCATTTGGCTGGCGGGCGCAAGGCGCCGGCCATCGACCCGGAAAGGAGACGAATAGGATGACGCCAGGCCCTTTCTTCATCAAACCGATCGGCTTTGTCCGGTTGCGGGACGAGCGCAGCTTTATCGAGATAATGCCCGACTACAGGGATGCCATGGACGGCCTCGACGGATTTTCCCATATCAATGTTCTGTTCTGGTTTCACGAGAACGATCATCCAGAGGGGCGAAGCGTATTGAAGGTTCACCCCAGAAAGGATCCGAATAACCCCCTCACAGGGGTGTTCGCCACCCATTCCCCTCTGAGGCCCAACCTTATCGGCATCACCCTCTGTCGTATCCAGGCCATTGACGGCACCCGCATCGAAGTCGATGCCATCGATGCCCGGGAGGGGACCCCAGTGATCGACATCAAGTGTTTCATCCCCACCAGCCGTCCTCTTAAATCTCTTCGGCTGCCGGAATGGGTATAGGACGTCATGGAGCGCATGGCCGGCCACGTTCTCGCCGTGCCCCACTATAATGCCGACAGCGGATTCACCGTCATCCATATTCAGCTGGAAGACACAGGGGGGGCCGGCACCGGACGATCTTTAATAATGGATTGATCAAGATACTTTCCGCCAGGAAGGTGAGATGCCGTCTGGCGGCTCCCACGGGTCTGGCGGCCAAGGGAATGACCGATACCACGGGAGAAAAGGCCGCCACCCTCTACCGCCTTCTTGAATTCAACCCGAAGACCGGCCACTTTCAGCGAAACGAATCCCGCCCCATCGATGGCGGGGTTTTGATCGTCGACGAGGTATCCATGATGGATACGGTGATGGCGGCTTTTCTGCTGAGGGCGGTGCCGTCCGGGACGTTTTGCTCTTGGTGGGGGATGCTCACCAACTCCCATCTGTGGGTCCCGGAAACCTGTTGTGGGATATCATCGGTTCCGGCGCGGTGCCGGCGGTCGAACTGCACGACATTTTCCGGCAGGCCCGGAAAAGCGATATCGTGCTGGATGCCCACCGGATCAACGCCGGAGCCGTTCCATCATTTGGGAGCGGGGGGGAGGACTCCGACTGCTTTTTCGTTCCCAGGGAACGCCCCGCGGCGGGTTTCGAATCGGGGATAAGGTCATGCAGGTTCGAAACAACTACACCTAAGAAGTGTTCAACGGAGACATCGGCAGGGTCACCGACATCCTTCCGGAGCGCCGGGAACTGACGGTCGATATCGATGGGCGCCGGATTCTCTGCCAGGCCGGAGAACAGGACGAACTGACCCTGGCCTATGCCATCTCCATTCATAAATCCCAGGGATCGGAGTTCCTGGCCGTTGTCATTCCGGTACTCACCCAGCACTATGTCCTCCTTCAGCGAAATCTCATCTACACGGCGATCACCCGTGGAAAACGGCTGGTGGTGCTGGTCGGCAACCGGAAGGCTCTGGCCCTGGCGGTCGGCAGTGACGTGGGATGGGCCTTTTTCCCATCGCTTTGGATGGCGGCTGGCGGCCGGTCAGAGGGTCGCCGGGGGCGAGTGGATGACGCGTCCCTATTTGCGGCGGTCATCACCGTTTCTTCTCTCGGGTGACATCCGTCGATCTCGGCCGGATCTTCTTTCAGGCAAATAACCGGTGTAGGCATACTGCCGGCGCTCGATTCCCAGTCGTCGGTCCGATGATTTGCGTATGAAGACCGACAGCCCGACCAGCGTTAGCCCCAACATGACCGTCGACAGGGCTTCGTTGATCGGGGAGCTGGTTTGAATCACTTGCGGAATCCATTCCGCACTGGCGGTACCGATCAGGGCATATAGAAAAAGCGCCCATGAAATGACGGGCAGCAGCAGTTGCTTCACGATGATCTCCGTTTAGTCTGAAATCGATGACCGTGGGATAATCACTGGGCGACACAAAGAGTGACGCAGATGCGGAGACGCATAGGAACTTTATGTTGA
>JASFIA010000464.1:0-3213 GCA_050122915.1 Desulfobacterales bacterium
CTTCAACGCAGAATCCACAGGCCCAGGGTCACTGCCATTGGATGGGGGTGCCGGAAGGGTTCGGACCGAACGCAGTCTGCCATCCGATCCTGCCGTCAGGTGCCATTGGGTGCTACCCATGGCTGCTAGAACAAACTCGGAGGTGGTCAGCAGGCCGTCGATACGAGTCAGAAGATGAAGGGCGCCGGCGCTCGAGGGTTCGATGCCGGAAAGCCCTAACCCGCAGTGGTTGGCCAGTTCTATAAATGCGGACACTTCGCTTTTTTTGGCGGCTATCAGAGTGACCGCAAGTCGGTTGCTTTTCCGATCCTCTCCCGCGATCTGGCTGTCGATATAAATATCTTCCTCGGGGATCGGCATATACCGGTCCAGCTCATACCGGATGGTTTCCGTGAGGTTTTCTTTGGCAGCCAGGGGTAGACTGATTTCCCGCAGAAGGAGTTTCTCTTGAGGGATGCCAAGGAACGTACCACATCCATTCAGCCTATGGGCGTCGATGAATGCCTTCAACTGGTGAGCGGTCGTCTCCAGCTGATCACGAAAGGTTTTCCGGGGGTCCAGAGGAATCACTTCGTGGGCGATCAACTCCGGGCCTTTCATCGAACTCTTCAGGTACACCACTGCTACCTTCTGGTCCGAAATGTCCAGACCGATCCCGTCCTGAAAAAGCAATGAAAACCTCCGTTTGCGCTAACCGTCCAGGTGCTGGAGTACTACGAACCGCTCCGGCAGCGTCGGATCGATCCGAATCATAACGGTCCGCCGACGCTTTACTGGACTCATATTTACCATGCCTTCGGATCGAATGATATAGTAAGGGGACAATTCGAAAGAAATGAATGGTGATATCGCTCCCATGACCTCGGCCCCGATCGTATCCGATATGTCAGCCAGATTCCTGAAGTCCCTTTCGGCTCGAAACGACACAATGGCATCCATCAGATCCGTGTTCATCTCGGGAAGGGACAGCAGGACGGCCGGAGGCGCGGCATTGATATTGATCCGCTGGTCGTCGGAATTCCCCCGCCTGCGCAAAGCGGTTCGGACGGAGGATATTTGTGCTATCGGGTCATTGATAACGGTGACCATCTCCCGGATGACACCATGATATATCTCGGGGGTGATGCCTTTGACGAAGAGGAGTTCATCGGTGGTGTCAAAATTGCCGTTTTTGCAGTTGTAGGGCCGAGGAAGGGTCTGGTAGTAGTCGCTTTCGGCGCCGTTCAGGCGGTGGAGATCGTCGGCATCCCGCCAGTCCAGAATGGCATCCACGATACCGGCTTTGTCGATATCGCTCAATTCCGTGCGGTTTAGCATCAGGCGGAGCAGGGCATCACCCGCCGTGTTGAGATTGATCCTGCCGCTGGCATTGTCGATCCGAACCCGATAGCGGCCGTTGGAAAACGTCACGGGGGGGATAGCGGTATTGATCCGCCAGTCCGGCACCTCCTCGCCAACGTCGTCTTCGTCGATTTCCTCCCCTGGACGTCGGTCTCTCAGCAGTTCGTACACTCCCCGAGACAAGCCGGCTTCGGCAATGTAATCGGCCTCGGTCGACTCCTTGAACTGGCGCAAAGACTTCAATTCATGCCTCACGGCGAAGCCGAATTGACCGGCCACCACCATCAACAGGGTGACCACCCACAGCACGATGAAAAGCGCGACACCCGATTCATCCCCAAACCACCGGGGCGGCCTTTGGGAAGTCTGTTTTCGTAAGGGTCCTTTGAACCGTGTCATGGATAGGCAACCCTTCCGTGTTGCACGCCTGTTCACTCCGGGTCGTTCAAATATCCTTGGCGTCTATTCCAGTTTGGAAGCGGCAATTCTCGTGACAATCCCTATGGGGGGGACCCCCGACTCCTGTTGGATCCGCACCCGGACTGCAGAGGGCAGGTTCCCGTCGATGTCCGGATCCCAGTTCGTCTGCCATTGGGGTTCGGCATCCGGGTCGTCCTCGTCGCGCCTGAGATAGGCAAACGAAATGCCGTCCATGCCTTGAAGCAGCCGGTAAAAGTCCTCATCCGGGGGTATGTCCTCGTTTTCAGGACCGGCTACGATCAACGGCAACTCGTGGAACATCAATTGCTGGCCCCCCTCATCGGCGTCATCCACTCGGTACCTTACGATCACCCGGCCCCTCGGGATGCCCGGAACCAAAGAGGAATCGGTGAGGAACCGCATGGATCGCTCTGTGCCGACAAATTGTTTTCGTGTGGAATCCTCGCCTTCGTCCGCTGGCCGGACAAACACCGTCGCAGTGAGCTGCCGGTGGATTCGGTCACTGATCCCCCGGAGTCGCTGCAGCGATTCGATGGTTCTATCACCCTTCTCCCATGCCCGGTAGCCGACCCTGAAGGCTCCAAGGAGGAGGGCGATGACGACGGCGACGATCGTCATCGACAGCAGGAGCTCGAACAGGGTAAATCCCCCGCAGCCCACGAGGGGGGAAAATCCGGAAATCGTCGATGAACGGGTTTTCACTCTCCCACCTCCGGCGAGGCCAGCACTTTGAGGGTGGAAAGGGAAAGGTGTTTGGTGCGGAAGCCCTGCTCCCAATAAATATCCACGGTCAAACGGTAAAGAGACAGGTCGCCTGGCTGCCGAGCGTCCGGCATCGGCGATATGGACGCCGCCCATCGGTACCCCTCTTCGCTTTGCCCTTCCATCACATCCGAGGAAGCTTCGATGGTTTCAAGGAGTTCCTCCATTTTCATTTTTCCAAGGAATACCGCGCGGCTGTAGTTGGTGGACATGTGGGCGGATTTCAGATTGTCCGAGAAAAGCTGAAGCAGAATGACGAGAGAGAGGGACAGGATCATCACGGCGACGAGGGTTTCTAAAAGCGTAAACCCCTCTTCGCACGGCCGTAAATTCCGTCTATTCCCAAGGCAATGGGCAGGGAAAATGGGAAGTGTCGGTCTGTCGGGTTGATGGCTCATGGTGGTCGAAACGCTTTTTGAAGAGGGAGAGTGGGTCAGAGAGATTCAGCCTTGCGAGGCATCACGGATCTTGACATCCCCGGTAATGAAATCCAGGTCTATCTCCAGTCGACGGCCCCGGTTGCCGGCCAAGACCAATTTGGCGCCGCTGTTTCCCCCATCGGGGTAGAAAAAAACCGTCAATAGGTCAAACGCTCGTTCGCCCATTCCGTTGAAAGCCCCTTGGATAACGATGTCGTCCGGCAGTTGATAGGTCTTGATGCCGTCGGAT
>JASFIA010000465.1:0-3210 GCA_050122915.1 Desulfobacterales bacterium
ACTATGGCACCGATGCGGCAGTGATCGCCACCTTCGACCGCCATGGTGGCGCCGATAAAGATGGAACCATGACCTACGTCATGAACATCAAGCCGCAACATTCGATGTTCATCCGCCTGCGCGGCACCAATTTGCCGGCCGATGTTCCTTTTGAAACCGACGCTGAAGGCAATCCGCTGGCCGATTCCGAGGCCAACGACAACCTCTATGCCATCATGGATGCCGAAGAACTCGAAGACAAGCTGTTTGAGGATGTGGTGATCACCACCAACAGCAAGCTCGATGAAGTGGCCGAAGCTTACGCCGACCTTTGGTTCTACACCAACCCCATCTACATCGAAGTAAACTAAAAGAGTCGTGGCATTGTCCATCCAGCCCTAACAAGCGAGGGGGCGCACGCCCCCTCGTGGCCTTTACCCTGCCCTGAGACCGAATCGACCATGAAACGAACTTCACTGTATGCGCTTTTTTTTCTCTCCGGGATAGCCGGACTGGGATACGAAATTCTCTGGACACGGATGCTTTCCGTCAGCCTGGGTCATGAGATGGTCTCGGTACTTGCAGTGGTGAGCGCTTTTTTCAGTGGGCTTGCCGCGGGGTCGTGGATCCTGGACCGTCCCGTCAGCCGCAGTGGCGACCCGGGAAGATGGTACGCCTTGTTTGAAGTGATCATCGGCATCTGGTCCATAGTGCTCCTGTTCATTCTACCCGATCTGAACCGTCTGGTTTCCGGTTTGATCGGCCTTGCCCCCACACCCCTTCGTCATTGGTCGGTGTCGTTTCTATACCCTTTTATCGTGCTGCTTCCGGCAACCATTGCCATGGGGGGTACACTTCCGGCCATGGATCGGTTGGTCGAACAAAAGGGCGGCGGTCAGCGGAAGGTGGCTGGAATATACGGTATCAATACCTTCGGTGCCATGGCGGGCACCCTGCTCGTGACATTCTTTTTGATGCCTGCTCTCGGCATGAACCAGACTTCGATTCTTTTGGCAATTGCCAATGTCATCTGTGCCTCAGCCGTATTCATGCTCGCGAATGGAGATAAGGGGGATCGGGCTGCCAAGATTCCGCCGACACCTTCACCGATCCACCTTCCGCAGTTCTACATGATTCTGTTTGTCACCGGCTTGTTGGGTGTCGGATTTGAAGTGCTGATGGTCCGGGCGCTCAGCCAGATCCTGGAAAACACGGTCTTTTCATTCGCCGCCATGCTGGCGGTCTTTTTGTTCGGCACCGCGTTAGGCGCTGGACTTTATCAGAAATGCCAACGTTCCCATACTGTTCAGGGGACGCTTTCTCTGTTGCTCCTCTCCTCGGCGTTCTTCTGCCTGATAGCCACACTCATGCTGCGATATGTGGAACCGGTGTTTCAAGCCTTGCAACAATTTTACGGAAGAGGTTTTCAGGGGGCGGTTGCCGCGGAATTGTCCACGGCCATGCTGTTTTTTTTATTGCCTACCATTTCCATGGGAGCGACCTTCAGCCATCTCGCCCAATTGTTGAAAAACCCCGACGGCGGCGTCGGCCGGGCCCTGTGCCTGAACACCTTGGGCGGCGCCTGCGCGCCCTTCTTCTTTGGCGTTTTTCTGCTCCCCGCGATCGGTATCACTCACGCGTTGCTGCTCATTCCGATGGTCTATCTCCTGTGCTTTCCGCGGTGGCGCATATCATACGCGGCGGCAGGTGGTGTGCTGGTCATCATCCTGCTCTTGGTCGCTGGGGATTTTGGGAAGCACCCATTCGTATCTCTGGCGGAGGGTGAAAAGGTGGTAAGCCATCGGGAAGGGGTCATGGCATCCGTATCGGTTGTCCAGGACGCCCGTGATGATCGTCATCTTAGGGTCAACAACCACTTCCAAATGGGCGGAACGACATCCGTTTTTTCCGACCGTCGGCAGGCGTATCTTCCGCTTCTCTTGCACCCCGAACCCTGCCAAGCCCTTTTCCTGGGTGTCGGGACCGGGACCACCCTGGCGGCAGCGGCCAATTTCCGGGGGTTGAAGGCAGAGGGCGTAGAACTCGTTCCAGAAGTCATCTCCGCTATGGATTACTTTGAATCGGCGACAGGAGACGTCGAAAACCATAAAAATCTTCGCATCGTCAACGCGGATGCCAGGCGCTATGTGGTCGCTGCAGACAAACAATATGACGTGGTGGTTGCGGATCTGTTTCACCCTTCACGGGATGGCGCCGGCAGCCTGTACACCTTCGAGCATTTCGAGGCCATTCGTGGGCTTCTGGCGGAAGGGGGGATATTTTGTCAGTGGCTTCCTCTCTACCAGTTGGATCTGGAAACCTTCAAAGTGATTACAAGAACATTTTTGGAGGTGTTTCCTGAGGGTCAGGCCTTCCTGGCCCATTACAGCATCGATCAACCGATCATCGGCCTGGTGGGTGGAACAAAGGCTCTTCGATTTCCAGAGAACTGGTATCGAAAGCGGGTCAAAGGAAAAGGCTTTCGCAATCACATGGCCGGTTTCGGCTACGACAGCATATACAGTCTTTTAGGCACCTTTATGGCTGACAGCAACGCATTACATCGATACGCAGGCGACGGTCCGGTAAATACCGATGCGTTTCCGGTAGTCCTGTTTCGGGCCCCCCGTTTTGTCTATGGAGATCCCGGTCCTCCCCACGAGCGTCTGTCGGCGCTGTTGACCGCTTTCTCACCGCCTGAAACCGAGACCATTCTTGCTGAAATCGTAACCGAAGAAGACCACGTTGCCAGGACCCGACTGTCCGCATACTGGTCGGCACGGGACAGCTTCCTTGAGGTTGGGTCGAAAATAGGACGGACCAATGATGTGGTCCAATTGTACAAGGCGGCCGGCGGTCCGCTACTTGGCGTGGTCAGAAAAAGTGTGGACTTTTCGGCCGCATATTTCCCCTTGATCTCGATTGCCTACGATATCTATCCTCACGACCGAGACGCCTCCTATCGGCTTCTTCGCGATCTGGAGCGGGCCAATCCGATGAGACCCGAGGCGGGTATCATTAGGCAGCGGCTCTTCGCCAATTAGTTAGGATTCATAAAACGCTACCTGTTCTCCTTTTTCTCTTATGAGGCACGGTATCGGTGACGAGACTGCAGCGAATCATTCGGAAAGGCCTCTTCGAATACCCGCTATTGGTAAACGGCAATAAGCGATAGGCCGGTCGAAAGGCGGATTGGTTGGAGCTGTCACGAGGTTGTAATGACGAAAAAAA
>JASFIA010000466.1:0-3204 GCA_050122915.1 Desulfobacterales bacterium
TTTTGGAGCGCTGGTTTCAGTTCCGCCACCAGGCGGGCAACACCCTTTGGGGGAAACTGGGCGTTGCGGTCGGCGCCGGCGGCACCGACGGACAGATGCCCGCGGCCTCGATCGAGACCTTTCTAAGCTACAATTTCATCGAAACGGTTGCCAGGGTCAGCGGACAGGGTGCGGCGTCCTGCTACTCCTGCGGATATGGCGACACCTGCGAGGTGGGAATTCCCATGATGATCCACGGTCCGGGAGTGGCCATCTCGGAGGACATGATTCCCGATGTGACCCGGCAGCCGGATGTGATGGGGGCCGCCGCAAGGGCCGGAAAGCTCCTGGGGGATCGACTCAGAAACGGGCATGACCGGTCAGAGGTGACCGGCCGCATGCAGGCAAAAATGATGGAGATGCTTTCCCACTCGGCGTGACACGGCCCCTATCCGTATCGCCCCTGAACAGGGATCCGCTGACGGACGGCGACGGCATCTGGATAAGACAGAACGGTCCAAAAAATGGAGACGACACCTTCAAAGGCACCGCCCCTGATTCCGGTCATCCTGGCCGGTGGTTCAGGCACCCGGCTCTGGCCCCTGTCCAGGGAACTCTATCCCAAACAGCTGATGCCGCTCATCGGTCAGCAGACCATGATCCAGGACACCCTCAGCCGCTTGGCGGGCTTGCCGGACATCCAGGACCCTATCGTCATTTGCAACGACGACCACCGGTTCATGGTTGCCGAGCAGTTGAGACAGCTCGGCCTCGATGCCGCCGGCATTCTTTTGGAACCCGTTGGAAGAAACACGGCTCCGGCCGTCGCCGCCGCTGCCATTTTCGCCTTGAAGTCCTTTGACGATGCATGCCTGCTGGTGCTTCCGGCCGACCACCACATCCAAGACAGCAACGCCCTTCACTTGGCCGTTCGTGAAGGAGTCCTCTGCGCCGCGGAGGGCCGTCTGGTCACTTTCGGAATCACCCCCACCGCCCCGGAAACGGGATACGGCTACATTCGCCAGGGTCAGAGCATTCGCGTCCGGGGCAGCGCCGAGGGGAAAATACGGGCCATCGAAGCCTTCGTGGAAAAGCCGGACCGGGCCACTGCGGAGGGATATCTCGCGTCCGGGGGCTTCTTTTGGAACAGTGGCATGTTTCTCTTTCGTGCCAAGACGGTGTTGAGCGAACTGCGCCGGTTTGCACCCGAAATGGTGGCGGTCTGCGAAGCGGCGGTTGACGGCGGCCGTTCGGACCTTGATTTCTTCCGCCTCAACGAGGATGCCTTCAAAACGTGTCCATCGGACTCCATCGATTATGCCGTCATGGAGAAGACCGATCTCGGCGCCATGGTTCCCCTGGACGCCGGCTGGAGCGACCTGGGGTCCTGGGATGCCCTTTGGCAGGTAGGCGCGAAGGATGACCACCGAAATGTGGTATCGGGGAATACACTGCTTCACGATGTAACGCGCTCTTACATCCGCGCCGACAGCCGTCTGGTGGCGGCCGTCGGTGTCACCGAGCATATCATTGTGGAGACGGCCGACGCCGTGTTCATTGCGCCGAGAGACCGGGTCCAGGACGTCAAGCATCTGGTGTCCCGACTGAAGTCATCCCGGCGAATCGAGGCGGTCTCCCATCCCAAGGTATACCGGCCCTGGGGGGTCTACGAAACCGTATTCGCCTCGACACGCTTTGAAGTCAAGCGTCTGTTCATCAACCCGGGGTCCCGGATATCCAAGCAGATGCACCACCATCGCGCCGAACACTGGATCGTCGTCAACGGCATTGCCCTGGTCTCCCGCGGTGACGAGCAGTTTTTATTGAGGGAAGATGAGTCCACCTACATTCCAAGCGGTGTTTCCCACCGATTGGAAAACACGGGAAAGATACCCGTCGAGATCATCGAGGTGCGCACCGGCGGCTACCTTGAGGAGGACGATATCACACGGTTCGACGACGACTACGGGAGATAGGGACGCCGGCGGCGTCCATCCAAGGAGAGAAGATAATCCGATGAAGAAAGCTCTGATAACGGGTATAACGGGTCAGGACGGCGCCTACCTCGCCGAGCTGCTTCTCGGAAAGGGGTATGAAGTCCACGGTATCAAGCGACGGTCCTCCTCTTTTAACACCGGCAGGGTGGACCATCTCTACAGGGACCCCCACGAGCAGCGCGTCCGGTTTTTCATGCATTACGGCGATCTCACCGATGCCACCAATCTGATCCGAATCATTCAGGAGGTCCAACCGGATGAGATCTACAACCTGGCGGCGCAAAGCCATGTGAAAGTGTCGTTCGAGACCCCTGAGTATACCGCCAATGCGGATGCGATAGGGCCCCTCCGCCTGCTGGAGGCCATTCGCATCCTTGGACTGGAAGGCACCACCAGATTCTATCAGGCTTCCACCAGCGAAATGTACGGCAAGGTTCGCGAGACGCCCCAGAGGGAAACCACGCCGTTTTACCCCCGGAGCCCGTATGGCGCCGCCAAGGTCTACGGATATTGGATAACGGTGAATTATCGAGAGGCGTATCATCTATTTGCCTGCAACGGGATCTTGTTCAATCACGAATCGCCCGTTAGGGGCGAGACATTCGTGACCCGAAAGATAACCCGGGCCGTTGCACGGATTTCCCTGGGTCTGGAGAACCAGCTTTTTCTCGGCAATTTGGACGCCAAGCGGGACTGGGGACATGCCGAGGACTTTGTCGAGGCCATGTGGTTGATGCTCCAGCAGGAGTCCCCCGATGACTTTGTCATCGCTACCGGAGAGGCGCATTCCGTGAGGGAGTTTGTCGAAGCGGCCTTCCGGGTGGTGGGAATGGGGATTCGCTGGGAAGGCGAAGGGCTCGATGAGGTCGGGATTCTTGCCGACTTGCCCAAGGGGACCAAGACGGCCGTCAGGGTCGGCGATGTGCTGATTCGCATCGATCCCCGCTATTTCAGACCCACCGAGGTGGATACCCTCTTGGGCGATCCTTCCAAAGCCTTCAAGGTGCTTGGCTGGGCCCCCAAGGTATCCTTCGACGAACTGGTCGATACCATGGTCCGGGAGGATCTCAAAGATGCCGACAAGGACAGGCTGTGCGACATCGCCGGTTTTCCCGTCCATCGGCATGCCGACTAGGACGCCAGCTGCCGACATCCGACACGCCCACTGGAGATGACATGGTTTATGCCCCCCCTCCGCCTTTGACACTCGAATCCCGGATCTTCATCG
>JASFIA010000467.1:0-3197 GCA_050122915.1 Desulfobacterales bacterium
ACCAATGAAGACTGCAGGACTGGTATCGAAGGAGGAATAGAAAGTCGCAGGCTCGGAACCGAGGGTAGCGACGTTTTGAACATTTGAACTAAAACGGATTTGGGGACATTTGTCAACAAGGAGAGGAGAGGAGAGGACCCCTGTCCAATCAGGGGCTCTCGCCATCCAAACGGAGGACGAAAGCAGCAGGTTCCCCCAATTGCAAAGGCGATCATCGGCTTGGGGGCCAGTTCGATATGTGGCCCCGGGCGAATAGACAACGCGCCTCTGACGGTTTTCGAAACATCAACACAGGAAGCCAACTCGGGGGAGTGGCCGCCTCTCTCCAACTCAATTTCCTGGCCACTGGAGCCGAGGCCTCTCGTCTTCCTCAGCTTCCATCGATATCCGGATCCACAGCGACAGCCTCTACCGCTTTCCTACCGAATTCCATTTCCGCACTCCCAGACCAGGGTTTTATCAGGCCCGGAATCCAGCGGGCGCAGGTGGGAGACACAACGGATGGAGTCGGCTTCCCAGGGCCCACGGGTGACGTCGTCCCTATCCGCCACGGGAGGCGGAAACGCTTCAGAAATGACGTGGTCGATGTGGTCCGCCGTCAAGATGGTCAGGTCGGCCATGACCTCTGTCGGGACATCCTCGAGATCCCTTCGGTTCCGCTCTGGCAGGATGACCGATTCGAGGCCGGCCCTGTGGGCAGCCAAGAGCTTCATTTTAATCCCCCCAACGGGTAGGACCCGCCCGCGAAGCGTGATCTCTCCCGTAACACCGAGCCCGGTGCGAACCGGTTTGCCGGTAAAAAGGCTGACCAGTGCGACGACCATGGCCACACCCGCTGACGGGCCGTCTTTAGGAAGCGCCCCGGCAGGGACATGCAGATGGACATCAGCTTGGTCGAATTCCGCAGCATCGATGGACAAGGCTGCGGCTTTCGACCGCACATAACTGTAGGCCAGTTGAGCACTTTCCGTCATCACCGCCCCGAGCTGGCCGGTGACGGTCAAACGCCCCTTTCCGGCCATTCTGGTGGCTTCGACAAACAGCGTGCTCCCTCCGACCGGTGTCACGGCCAGTCCCGTCGCCACCCCCGGGATGGTGATGGGCTCAGGGATTTCGGGTTCGAAACGTTCTTTCCGTAGCAATTCTCGAACGGTTTTCGGCGTGATCACGATGTGGGACCACCCCGTTTCGCTGAGGTGAACGATGCTCTTTCGACAGATGGCAGCGATGCGCCTTTCAAGGGACCTGACACCGGCTTCCCGGGTATAGTCCTGGATGACCTTGAGAACGGCGTCGTCCATGAAAGTGACCTCGTCCTCCCCCAATCTGTGGGCCAGAAGCTGGCGGGGGATAAGGTGGCGCTTGGCGATCTGTTGTTTCTCCAATGCCGTGTAGCCGTCGATCCGAAGGATTTCCATGCGGTCACGAAGCGGCCCCGGAATGGTCTCGATTTGATTGGCGGTGGCGATAAAGATAACGTCGCTCAGATCAAAGTCCACGTTCAGGTAGTGATCGCGGAAACGCTGGTTTTGAGCCGGATCCAAAACCTCTAGAAGGGCGCTGGCGGGATCACCCCTCCAGTCGTTTCCGACCTTGTCGATCTCATCGAGCATGAAGACGGGGTTTCGGGTACCGGCCTGCTTGATGGCATGGATGATGCGGCCGGGGACCGCTCCCACATAGGTTCGGCGATGGCCTCTGATTTCGGCCTCATCCCGGACACCGCCAAGGCTCATTCGGGTGAAGGTTCTGCCCAGTGCAGTGGCGATGCTGCGCCCCAAACTGGTCTTGCCGACACCCGGAGGGCCCACCAGGCATAGAATGATGCCCATGGCGGACGCACCGTCGACCTCTTTGGCCGAGGGCTCCCTGTCTGCAGCCAGCCGGCGAACCGCCAGAAATTCGACGAGACGCTCCTTAACCTCTTTTAAGCCGAAATGATCGTCATCGAGAACCTTCCGAGCCCCGGAGACGTCCAAATTATCCGCGCTGACGCGGGCCCAGGGGAGATCGCACAACCACTCCAGATAGGTTCTCACACCGGGATATTCGATAGACTGGGGGGACATGTGCTCCAATCGCTCCAGTTCGCGCATCGCCGCCTCTCGAGCCTCACCGGGCATCTGTGCCTTTTCGATGCGCTCAGAGATCTCATCCACAGCGGTGGTTTCACCGTCGGTTTCACCGAGTTCCTTTTTTAAGGCATTCAAGTGCTGTCGCAGCAGATAGTTGCGCTGGGAATGGGTCATGTTTTGGCGAACCTCAGACTGTATCCGCTTGCCGATTTCGAGCACTTCGAGTTCCTGTGACAGGTGGGTCAAAAGATCTCTCAATTTGAGGTTGACCGAATCGGCTTCGAGAAGAGACTGACGGACCTCAGTGGATAAGTTCATGTTGAATGCAGCGATATGGGCCAACTGAAGCGGATCTTCTATATCGATCAGGGAATCGGCAACCTCTTCCGACACCTGGGTTGTGACCGACAAGATGGCCTTTAAGACCCGCTTAACTTCACGCTGCAACGCCTCGGTTTCGGTATCCACGTCGACGATGTCTGGAAGCTTGACGACTTTTGCCGTGGGATAGGGCCCATCGGTCGCCCATTCCAGAACCCTGAATCGTGCAAAACCGCTCAAAAGGAGCGTGTAGGCACCCTCGGCATCCTGCTTTGCGTTGAGGATTTTTGCTGCCGTACCCACCCCGTAAAAATCTCCCGCAGTCGGTTCATCACCGGCAGAGGGCCTTAGGGTTACCAGCCCCAGAAGCCGATCCCCCGGAAGGGTATTGTCTACCGCGGCAGCCGAATGGGCGGTCACCTTGAAGGGAAGCTTGAGCCGGGGGTAGGCAACCATGTCCCTGAGAGGCAGAATAGGCAAGGTTTTCGCGGAATCTCCGAGGATCGGAAATTCATCCCAGGTACTGTAATCGAAATCATTTAGCTTGTCGTTGTCGAACATTGTTGGCACCATTCGTTTTGAGTGATTGTTGTATGTATATTGGTAATTTTAAATTAGACAACAATTAGACATTGTCAAAGAAAAATGGTGAACCGACCGCCGTGTCAACAGGAAATGATGACGGGCAAGGGATGAAACCGAAGAATGGAAAACCTATCCGTCGGAGGGGGCAGGGGCGCCGTTGGCGGTACACCCCTTTCGGTTGCGTTTAAACCGTCGTGTTATGGGAGAAAACAGATG
>JASFIA010000468.1:0-3190 GCA_050122915.1 Desulfobacterales bacterium
GCCCATCCTTCGAGCCGGCGGGAAGGTAGACCATAAACGTGGACCCCTGCCCCGGCTCACTGTAGACGTTGATGATTCCGCCATGGTTTTTTACGATTCCATATGCGGAGGCCAGGCCCAGGCCGGTGCCCTCGCCGATGCCCTTTGTGGTGAAAAACGGATCGAAAATGCGGTCCTTTGTTTTTTCGTCCATTCCAATACCTGTGTCGGTAATGGATACCCTGGCATATGTCCCCGGCACCACTCCGTAAGGGGCGCAATAGGCGTCGTTCAGATCCACATTGCGGATTCTGACGAAAATATCGCCGCCGTCGGGCATGGCCTGTCCGGCATTGAGTAGAATATTCAGAAACACTTGGTCGATCTGCCCCCGGTCGATATCAACGGAAACGACATCCGGCGCCTGCTCGACGTCGATTCGGATGTCCTTCCGGGTTCGTCCGAACATGTCGGTGCTTTTTGCCAAGATGTCCCCGAGATTCGACGGTGTGACCTCGTATTTCCCCCCTCGGGCGAAACCCAGCAGCTGTCTGGTAAGTTCGGAACCCCTTCGGACGTAATCCTCCAGGTGGTCCAGAGACTCGGTCACCGCCGAGCCTGTCTGAATCTCTGCCTTCATGAGAGACACGTTTCCCAGGATGGCCATTAGGATGTTGTTGAAATCGTGGGCGATACCGCCGGCCAGGGTTCCAATCGATTCCATCCTCTGAGCTTGATAGAGCTTCGATCGGAGCACGGCCTTTTCCCGTTCGGCGGCCTTCCGGTTGTTGATATCCCTGACATGCTCGGCCACCAGGGCGACATTGCCCCTGTCGTCCAGCACCGGGTAGGCGTGGACTTCGATATGTCCCACGGCAGGGTTGGGATTGAAGCGCTCGTAGATTTTAGGCGCCCCCGTTTTGAACACCTCGAGGGCAAGACACGGATCACAGGGGGTCTGACGGTTCATGAATACCTGATGGCAGCGGGGTCGGTGGCCTCTCTTCGACAGGGGAACGAATTCACGGCCTTTCCAGTTCGACAATACGATGCGAAGATCCCTGTCGATCAGCAGCATGAGATCCGGAGACGAGTCGAAAACGCTGTGAAGCAGAGATTCAGTGGCTTTCTGCGCCTTTTGGGCGTTTACTTCCTCACTGATGTCGTGGATGATGGAAAAGAGCATCGTCCGGCGGTTGATCTGAATCGGACTGCTGAATACCTCCACGGTTCGGATGCCGCCCGATGCCAGACGATGTTGGAATCGAAAAATGGTCTGGGCGGCCTTTTGGGCCTTTTTAATCCGTTTCCGGGTGCTGTCGGGAGGCAGGGTGTTGATGTCCGTAATCTTCATTCCCTTGAGAACGTTCTCGGGATACCCGTAGAATGAGACGGCGGCGGGGTTGGCATCGACGATGCGCTCGGAATCGGGGTCGATCAGAAGCATCACCGCCCTATTGGCTTCGAACAGGTCCCGGTAGCTCAGCCCTTCGGCCTCTCCGGATGCCGGATCGACCATCGAGGCCGGTTCATGACTGCCGGCGGGTTGACCGCAATGGGGGCAGTGAATCATGACTGTCGACTCCTATTCATCGGTTCTGCTCAGGCCCTCATGGAACGGCTGCAGGAGGATGATTGCTGGTGCATCACTGTCGCCGGAGACGGTCACCCCCTGTCGACCTCCCATCGTTCATCGGCGCCTCTATGGTGGTCAATACCGTGTCGGCAAGGAGGGCGCAAACCGGCGGTCACGGATCGCCATCCTCCTCGCTGCGCTTTTCAAGAAATGCGGATACGGCTTTCATCAGATCGGCCGACGGGATGATTCCGGTGCTAACGGCGGCTACATAACGGAGGCCGTCCTCGATCGATTTGCCGATGCCATGGTTCAGGACGTTTTTGGTCGCTTGAACCGCCAGTGGGGCGTTCCGAGCAATCCGCTTTGCCAGGCTCTCAGCGCCTTTCATCAACGCCCCGTGATCGACGAATACCTCGTTGACGAGAAGAATCGCTTTGGCTCGTTCGGCGGTGATTGTATCGGCCGTAAAGGCCAACTCCCTGGTGACGCCCTGACCTGAAACGTGGGGAAGCCGCTGGAGGACTCCCACATCCGCGACGAATCCCAGGGCGGCCTCCTTCAGACAAAAAGTGGCCTCAGTGCTGCACAATCGAATGTCGCAGGCCACGGCAAGATCCAATCCCGCTCCGATACAATTGCCGTGAATCGCGGCAATGACGGGTTTGCGGCACTGTTCGATGGCCGAGAACGCCTCCTGAAGCGATTGAATTCGGGAGAGGAGCCGCCACTTGATTTCGCCGTGCTGATTACTCGACAAGATTTCGGGGATGAAAGCGGCCATTGCCTCTAAATCGATTCCCGACGAAAAGCAGTCGCCCTTGCCGGACAGGATCACCGACCGTATGTCGGCATCCTGATCCAGATCCGCAAAGAGGCGGGGTGGTTCGGTCCATGCGGGCGGGTGCATCGCATTTTTCTTGGCCGGTCGGTTGAGATAGACCCAGGCCAAGGGAGGGCGTTTGTCGACCTGGTAGAATTCGTATGGCATCTCCGGGGACTCCTGAGCGCAGGGTTCGGAGCGGTTGACAGATGGCTGTCTCATGGCCCGGAACCGCTCCGGGATCAAGCCATTCGTTCCGTTATCTATCCAAAAAGTCCGATGTGTGTCAAACACCGCCCGGTATTGCCGTACCCCGAGTCCGGCGCCTCCTCGATCGGAATGCCGGAGACCGGCAATCTCCCGTTATAGGATTGACTTCTATTGGTGATCCTCTATTATGTGAACTCGTCGAATCGGCGCCGTCAATCCACGGAGTGGTGTCGACGCAGGATGCTAAAGCGGTTGACCTTCGGCCGGAGTGATCCTCCAGTGACCGAGACGAACATCTATTACGTAGACGGGGCATTCGTTCCATCGACGGAAGCCGTCATCCCCGTTGATGATCTGGCTCTTTTGCGCGGATACGGGGTTTTCGATCTGCTGCGGACATTCAGGGGCACGCCCTTGTTTTTAGATGCCCACATCGATCGGCTCGTGCAATCGGCAGAGAAGATCGGGCTTCGCATTCCATGGTCGAAAAAGGAACTGGCTCGAATCGTCATCGATACTTTAGGGCGCAATCCTCATCACGAGGAGTCCAATATCCGCATCGTTGCGACCGGCGGATCAAGCCCGGACTTCATGACGCCCCA
>JASFIA010000469.1:0-3189 GCA_050122915.1 Desulfobacterales bacterium
TGCACCAAATCGTTTATACATTAGACAATCAGATTCATGGCCGGATAGGATCAATATCATGAAAACGATCACCGAAACCATCTGCAACCTTCTGAACGCTGGTCAGAAAATGGTGGTGGCCAAGATCGTCAGCCAACAGGGCTCGACACCCCGATCGGCTGGCAGCCAAATGGTGATCACCGGCAACGGCTATCATTCGGGCACCATTGGCGGCGGACTGCTGGAAGCGCAAATTATTGAAAAAGGGAAAGCAATCTTGAATTCCGGCAGTCGAGAACGATTCGTTTCCGTCGATCTAAACCATCAGGAAATTGCAGCCATGGGAATGATCTGCGGCGGCGCTGTGGAGGTGTTTCTTGATCATATTGCACCGACGCCAAAGAACATCTCGTTGTTTTCGAATTGGCGTTGGGTTATGGATAATCGGGAGAACGGCTATCTGATAACGATGATCGATACATCTGGTGACGGTGCCGCCGATACGGAGCGCTGCATAATCCGGGCGGATGGATCGATTGAGGGTACCCTGCTCCTGACGTCTGAAGGGCGAGAAGCAGTCCGCAGAGAAGCATTCAGCACGTCCTTCATCAAAACGATTCAGGTCGAGAACTGCACGGCGATCGCCGAACCGTCCCTGAAGCCGAAGACCGCCTTTCTCTTCGGCGCTGGACACGTGGCCCAGCCGACAGCCACTATCGCGGCAATGGCCGGGTTCAGTGTCGTTGTGCTGGACGACAGGGATGCGTTCGCCAACACCGAGCGCTTCCCGGACGCTAAGGCGGTTGTCATACCGGAATTCAGCCGCGCATTAGACAATCTGCCAATCGATGATGATGCCTTTGTCGTCATCTTCACCCGTGGCCACTTGCACGACAAAGAGGTATTGGCACAGGCGCTGAAAACCTCCGCTGGCTATATCGGTATGATCGGAAGCCGAAGAAAGCGGAACACCATCTTCCAAGCCTTGATAGAAGAAGGCTTCACCGATAGCGATCTAAAACGGGTTCATTCACCCATTGGTTTGAAGATCGCAGCGGAGACCCCCGAAGAAATCGCTGTCAGTATCGTCGCCGAGATGATCCAAAAACGTTCCCAAAAAGGCCGATGAGACCGCTTCGACTGACCGCCGTACTGCTCGCCGCGGGGCGATCCTCAAGGATGGGGACTCAGAAGGCATTGTTGCCTCTGGGCGCGGAGTCGGTTGTCGAACGCATCATCCGGGTCATCCGACAAAGCGGCGTCAGCACCATTCGCGTCGTGACCGGCCACCGCCAGGAGATGTTGATGCCCCTGCTCCAAGCGGCAGGTGTCGAGCCCGTCACAAACCCCAATTTCACCGAGGGTATGTTTTCTTCAGTAAAAACCGGGCTGAGCGGTCTCGACGCCGAATGCACTGGTGCACTGGTGATGCCGGTAGACGTCCCGCTGGTGCGCTCGTGGACCATCCGAGAGCTGATCCGTCACTTCGACAGCGATCCAAATCGCATTCTATACCCGGTGTTTCACGGCGAACGGGGACACCCTCCTCTCATTCCCATCTGGAAAATTCCCGAAATTCTTGATTGGCAGGGTACCGGAGGACTCAGAGCCTGCCTGGCCCAAAGTGATGCTTTGTCTGCGAATGTACCCGTTCCGGACTGCAACATCCTCTTCGACATGGATACGCCGGACGACTACACCGAGGCCACCAGACGCTGGAAACGTCGTGAGGTGCCGACCGCAGCCGAGTGCGAAGCGATTTTAAGGGAGACCCATCCGGTTTCTGAGGAGGTCTTCAGGCACTGCCACCAGGTGGCCCGAGTAGCGGACGCCATAGCATCCGCACTTCTACAAACCGGTCAATCTTTGGATGCGGAACTGGTTCTCTCCGCAGCCCTGCTCCATGACATTGCCAAAGAACGCCTTTCCCACGCTGAGATTGGAGATCGCTGGCTAACGGAGATGGGCTTTGCCCGAACGGGGGCCGTCGTTGCTTCACACACCAACATCGCCGTCTCGAAAGATGGTCCGGTCAGCGAATCAGAGATTGTCTATATTGCCGACAAATACGTATCAGGAGACAGCGTGGTACCTTTGAGGGAGAGATTCCAGAAAGCATTATCCCGTTACGGACGCCAGGTCGATATCCAGCGGCGCATCCAGAAAAGGGAAAATGCAGCAATCCTGATCAATCAGCGGATAGAGAAACTATTAGGCGAATCGATCCCAGATATTATAAAGCGATCAGAAATACCCAATGTGAGCATTCCTTGAACAATCCTCGGGTCCAGAAGAAAATGAAACCAGCCACTGTTTTTTTGCTTCGCCACGGGCATACGATCAATGCATCTCACGGGCGATACATCGGTCAAACCGATGTGGCGTTGAGTCCGAAAGGCGTCCGGCAAGCCGAAGGATGGGCCGAATGGTTTTCAGGGGTCCCATTGAAACAAATCGCCTGCAGCAATCTGAAGAGATCCGCTGATACCGCCAACATCATCGGAAGACGGTGTCGGATTCAGCCGACGGTCTTTCCAGAACTCAAAGAAATCAACCTGGGTGATTGGGACGGGCTCGAATTCCAAGAAATCCAGAACCAATATCCAGAATCATTCAAGCTCCGCGGCAAGCGGATTGCAGATTTCCGACCACCGGGAGGAGAATCTTTTATAGATCTTCAGGAACGGGTTATTTCACAGTTCCAGAAAATCATGAGCACATCTGAGGAAAACGCTTTAATGGTCGGGCATGCCGGCTCCAACAGGGTTTTGTTGAGCTACATCCTGGGCATGCCGCTAAAAAATCTGTTCCGTATCAACCAGGATTTTGGTGCGTTGAATATCATTGAAATCCATCCCTCAGGCTGGCGTGTCCAGGCTCTGAATATGACACTACAATTCGGCAAACCAGACCCATGAAATCGCAACTCTGTAGTCCAGGATCGCAGCCGTCATTTGATTTGAAAATGAAGAGTGGTTTGGTGCGAATGTGCGATCAGGATACACCAGAAAATCGTCTAAATTTCGGGATGATATCAATATCCTATAATTTTATTCGACTCCGGCCTTCGGCATCATTTGATTATATGGTTCTTCTCCAAATTAGTTGGATCTAAAACAAGAGAAATGCTGTGATATCGAATAGAATGGACATCCGGTATCTCCGGGGATATGAGTTTGTTTGCGAAGACAATCCATATCCAAAGGAGGC
>JASFIA010000470.1:0-3189 GCA_050122915.1 Desulfobacterales bacterium
GGCCTCGAGTACGGTCGTATAGGCGCCGATTTCCGACCAGGAACCGATGCGGCTGTCTTGCACCGTTGCCGTGGGATGGATCAACGGGGCGGGTCCCAGTCGGGGCCGCTGACCTGAGTCTGGATCCCACCCTGGCATGTGGTCGAACGGCTGCAGCATGGGGACCGATACCGCATGATCGTTAGCCGATTGTTGGAAGCAGGTTACAATTCGGTGTCGAGCTGAAAACCCCGCTTCAGCCGTCCGAGCCCCAGACCGACCATCAGAGAAGTGCTTGCGCCGATGGGTTCCACCCCCGATTTATGATTTACTTTACCTCTCAGGGTAAATAATGAATAAGGCTTCGTTCTCGCCTTTCCTCCAAAGGGAGAAAGTGCCGGAGAATCGGTGGCGGATATGTGCCTTGTCAGAGGGGCGCTAAAGAGAGTATTATTGTCTAAGAATCGCTTTTCTTGGTTACCCTTTTGGATTGTTCCATATGTCATCCGAGGATTATCCATTGTTGGATAAGATTGGGCTAAGGGCATTGTATTAAAATGGAGGCCAAACCTCTCTCATGGACAGCGACATTCTGAAGTCCGAATCGAGCATCAATAAGCGGCTTCGGTTCGAGCGGATGATCTCGAACCTGTCGGCGCGATTTATCAATCTTCCAACGGAGCGGATCGACGACGAAATCGAGAATGCTCTGCAAATGGTAATGGATTTTTTTCAGGTGGACCGCTGTGGCCTGCTGCATTGCCTTCCGGAGAGGGATGTGTGGAAAATCACTCATGCCGTTTATTCGGCTCATGCCACACCGGTTCCCATAGGGACCGAACTTCCTCGATCGATCAACCCCTGGGCATATGAAAGACTGGCTGAAAAGGGCGAGGCGGTGTCGTTTTCGAGGGTTGACGATATGCCGGACGAGGCGCATGTCGACAAGCAAACCTGGAAGGATTGGGGGATCCGCTCAAACCTCGTCCTGCCGATCCTCAATCATGGATCCGCCGTTCACATTATTGCCATCAATGCAATGCGAACCGAACGCGTCTGGCCGGAGGAGTACGTCCCCCGGCTGAAATTGCTGGGTGAAATTATCGTCAACGCCCTTGAACGTCAAAATACCGAACTGGCATTGCGGGAGAGCGAGGAGCGACTTAGCCTGGCGGCCGCATCCGCGGAGGCCGGGCTATGGATCTTTTACCCCGACACCGGCAACATCTGGGCCACCGAAAAGCTGAGGGAACTCTTATGTTTCGCTCCAGAGGAGATGTTGGACTTCGACCGGGTGATGTCCGTGGTGCACCCGGAGGATCACGAACAGGTCATGGCGAGCATACAGAAATGCCTGGAGACCCATGAGTTGACAAGCATAGAATACCGCATTTGTCCGTCCAGCGAAGGTTGTCGCTGGATTGCAGCCCGGGGTCGCTTCTATCCTCCAACAGCGGACCGGCCGAAGCGTCTGATGGGCGTGTCCTTCGACGTCACAGAGCAGAAGGCGAAAGACCGCCAGTTGCTGGAACAGCTAGAGGAAATCAGCCGGTTGAAGCATCAACTGGAGCAAGAAAACATCTACCTTCGGGATGAGATCAAACTGCAGCACGGTCACGGGCGCATCATCAGCCGGAGCGATGCCATGAAGTTCGCTCTATCCCGGGTCGAGCAGGTGGCCGCCACGGACGCCAGCGTGCTGCTACTGGGGGAAACCGGCACCGGGAAGGAACTTCTCGCCCGAGCCATTCACAGACTGAGCCTCAGAAAAGAGCGGCAGATGATCACGGTCAACTGCGCGGTTCTGCCGCCCACACTGGTCGAAAGCGAACTTTTCGGACGTGAGAAGGGCGCTTATACCGGAGCCATGACCCGGATGGCAGGGCGATTCGAGGTTGCCGACGGCTCGTCGCTCTTCCTGGATGAGATCGGGGAGCTTCCCCTCGACCTGCAGGCAAAACTGCTCAAGGTCCTTGAGGATGGGCGGTTCGAAAGGCTTGGCTCCACCCGATCACTGCATGTGGACGTTCGGATTATTGCCGCCACCAACCGTGATTTGGCACAGATGGTGGACGAAGGGACATTCCGCAAAGACCTGTACTACCGTCTGAGCGTGTTCCCGATTACCATAGCCCCTCTGCGGGAGCGACCCGAGGACGTTCCACCTATGGTATGGGCGTTCGTCAGGGAGAATGAACAAAAGCTGGGAAAGCGCATCGATCACATCCCGCGACGTGATATGGAGGACCTACAAAGACACCCGTGGCCAGGAAACGCGCGGGAACTGAGGAACATCGTCGAGTACGCCATGATTACCAGTGGCGGCGGGACCCTGCGCATACGCCCCCCGGCACATCCGCCCGTTTCTGCATCGGTCGGGGACAGCCTCGAGGCGGTTGAACGACGGCATATCCTATCTGTGTTGGCTAAGACCGGCTGGCGCATCATGGGCAAGGGGGGAGCGGCGGAAATCCTGGGAATGAAGCGGACTACCCTTCAGTCCAAAATGAAAAAAATGGGCATCGAGCGCCCAACGAATTGATGCCGATATGTCGGCGAATCGCCGATATGTCGGCATATCCTGCATTTTTCTTCTTTGTCCAACCCACCTTTAGAAATATAAATCTCTATTGATTCCAGACTGTTGTCTCATTGCGTCATTCTCGGGGACCCCCGGAATGGTTTTCGCATCAGGGAATTATTCCGATTCCACTCATCAAACGCGGGCTCTCAATATAAGTCGCAACAGTGTGTAAGCAGTCCTTTCCCGCCTCGGGATATTTTCGATTCAACCGCGGCGCCGGCCCCCATCCATGCCGCGGTACGGGAATGGTCGGAAAGTTCGGGCAGGAGGCCGCTCCGGAATCAAGGAGCAACCAGGCGTTTGACGGCGAAGGTCCTTCCTGGTTCCCAGACGGATTCTGGGTTTACCCAATTTGAGGTCAGCGGTTCATGGTTTTTGCCATGTCGAACGAAGATCAGAGCGACTATCATTTCATTCATGCAACCATAAGGGTCCAGATCCCTGCGAATAGGCGGAGGGAAGCGTTAGCCATCCTTAAATCAGTTATCGAACCGACCCGTCACGAGGAGGGCTGTCTGCACTGCCGTCTATACCATGATGTCCAGGAGAAGAGAGCCCTCATGCTCGAAGAGATTTGGAGCAATGAAGGGTCGCTTCTGGAGCACCTGGCTGCCGACCGGTTCCGC
>JASFIA010000471.1:0-3180 GCA_050122915.1 Desulfobacterales bacterium
GGCCCTTGCCATGGAGCCCGAGGTCATGCTTTTCGACGAGCCCACTTCCGCCCTGGATCCCGAATTGGTCGGGGAAGTCCTTCAGGTCATTCGGAACTTGGCTGAAGAGGGCAGGACCATGATCGTTGTCACCCACGAGATGGGGTTTGCCCGGGATGTGTCCTCCCGGGTCATCTTTTTGCACCAGGGTAAAATTGAAGAGGACGGCCCGCCCGGGCAGGTATTCGAGGCACCGACATCGGAGCGCTTCAGGCAGTTCATCACGGCCATGTATTGAGGGCGCAGTCGAAAGGCAACTGCGGCAACAGGCAGACTGCGCGGCGGCATCGGTTTGCCATGGGTTGGGAACGTCTGGCCCAGCCGCTGCATGACGGCATCTGCCCGAGGTTCCCATCAACCGGTTACCAGGAGGAAATACGATGAAGAAACTATGGGTAGTTGTGGCGGTTCTGGCCTTGGCCCTGTCGGCAGCAAGCCTCCAAGCAAAAGACTGGAAAAAGATACGTGTTGGCGTAGAAGGCGCCTACCCCCCTTTCAGCTATGTGACCCCCGACGGTGAACTGGCCGGATTCGATATCGATATCGCCAAAGCACTGGTCGCTGCTATGGACGCCGAGATCCAACTGGTGCCTCAGGACTGGGACGGTATTATCCCTGCGCTTATGGCCAGAAAGTACGACGCGATCATCGCTTCCATGTCCATCACTGAAGAGCGCAAGAAGAAAGTAGCTTTTAGCAATAAGTATTATAATACACCCGCGAAATTCGTCTGCAAGAAAGGGGAGATGACGGAATTCTCCCCTGACAGCCTGAAGGGCAAAAAAGTCGGTGTTCAACGCGCTACGATCCACGACCGGTACCTGACCGACAACTACGGTAAGGATGTCGAAATTAAACGCTATGCTACACAGGACGAAGCCTACTTAGACCTGGTGGCCGGCCGCGTCGACTTGCTTCTGGCCGATAGCGTCGCGATTTCCGATGGTTTCCTCAATAAACCCGAGGGTCAGGACTATGAGTTCGTCGGCCCCGATCTAAACGACCCCAAATGGTTCGGTGAAGGTACTGGTATTGCCATCCGCAAGGAGGACAAAGACCTGGTGGAAAAGTTCAATCAGGCTATCGAGAAGATTCGTGCGGACGGCACCTACAAAAAGATCCAGGATAAGTATTTCGATTTCGACGTCTACGGTGACTAAGACTCGCTCTGCCAACTCTCCGGCAGGATAGCGCCCGCGGCAGTCGCCAGTTGAGGGGGCCGCCGCAGGCGATCAGTCGATGATTGGAAAGCCCATGTTCAATTTGTACGGATATGGCTCCAGCATTCTCGAGGGCACTTTTCTCACCATATCGGTGTCGTTGGCTTCGCTGGCCTTGTCCATGATATTGGGAATCCTTGGGGCTTTGGCGAAGCTTTCTGTCGTGACGCCGTTGCGGATGACGGCCCAGACCTACACCACCATCATCCGCGGCATTCCCGATCTGGTGCTCATGCTCCTGGTTTTTTTCGGGGGGCAGGTGTTCATCAACCAGGTCGGCCCCATGGTGGGTTATGACGACTACATCGACATCAACCCCTTTATGGCCGGCGTTTCCACCATCGGCTTCATTTTCGGGGCCTACATGACCGAAACCTTCAGGGGTGCTATTCTGGCGGTGCCGAAAGGTCAGATCGAGGCGGCCTATGCCTACGGCATGAGCCGGTTTCAGACGTTCCGCCGCATACTGATGCCCCAGATGGTTCGCCATGCCATCCCCGGGTTCGGCAACAATTGGCTGGTGTTGGTGAAGACGACCGCCCTGGTGTCCATCATCGGGCTCGACGACATGGTGCGAAAGGCCTCCCTGGCCGCCGGGGCTACCCGGAAGCCCTTTACCTTTTACCTTGTCGTGGCCGCCAACTACCTGATCATCACCAGTATCTCCGTCACCATCCTGAAGTGGCTGGAAAAACGCTACAGTGTGGGCGTCGTTAAGGCCTGATCGATGGAATTCTCTATTATTTTCGAAAACATCGGAATCTATTTCGAGGGGTTGAAGACCACCCTCCTGTTGGTGTCCATTTCCCTGTTTCTGGGCTTCATGATCGCAGTCCCCCTGGCGGTCTTCCGCACCTCGAACAGCCATTTGATCCAGGCCCCGATCCGGGCCTATGTGTATTTCTTCCGGGGCACCCCCCTTCTGGTTCAGATGTTCATCGTCTACTATGGGTTCGGCCAGTTCGATGCCATCAAGGAAAGCGTTCTATGGCCGCTTTTTCGTGAGGCTTATTTTTGCGCCCTCTTTGCCTTTACATTGAACACGGCGGCCTACACCACGGAGATCATCCGGGGCGCCATCGAGGCCACCCCCCTTGGGGAAGTGGAGGCGGCCAAGGCCGCAGGCATGTCCCGAATGCTGATGCTCCGACGCATCATTCTGCCCAGCGCATTCCGGCGGGCCCTGCCCCAGTACAGCAACGAGATCATCTTCATGCTCCACGGCAGCTCCCTGGCCAGCGTTATCACCATCATCGACATCACCGGCGCCGCCCGGATCATCAACTCCCGCTTCTACAGCCCCTACGAAGCCTTTCTCACGGCGGCTGCCTTTTACATGTCGATCACCTTTCTGATCGTTTTTCTGGTGAAGAAGCTTGAAGCACGCTGGTTTGCCCATCTGCGACCCCGAGAGGCCGCCGCCGCAATCAGCGAGGGATAGTCATGCCCTCCCCGACCATCGAAGACATATCCCTGCCGGCCGCCAGCATGGCCAACCGGCGAACCTTAAAGGTTTTCCGCTACGGAGAGCCCGGGCGACGGCCCAAGGCCTATCTTCAGGCCGGGCTCCATTCGGACGAGGCCCCAGGGTTTCTGGTGATGCACCACCTCATGGCGCGGCTCGACAGCGCCCAACGCCGGGGAGAGATTTCAGGAGAGATCGTACTGGTTCCGGTGGCAAACCCCATCGGCGTTGCCCAGTGGCGGAACGACGGGCTCCAGGGCCGCTTCGATTATTTCGACGGGGTCAATTTCAATCGGGATCACCTGGATCTCAAAGAGAAGATTGCCGAGCAGGTGGCAGACCGCCTGACAGATTCCGCCGAGGTCAACGTGGTGATGATCCGGAAAGCCGCAGGAGAGGCGCTGGCGGCGATGACGCCCACCGGCGAGGCGGTAGCTCTCAAACACCGCCTTTTGA
>JASFIA010000472.1:0-3165 GCA_050122915.1 Desulfobacterales bacterium
GTGAAGGGCAATATTTTCAGGGCGCTGAGCCGCCCAAAGCCGGACTACCTGTTGTAGCGGTCGGAACTTGCGAAGGCCTCCGATCCCCGGGGTTGAAACCGGGGACGCTTTCGGCTATGAGCAGGGGTGACGGTCCCATCCTCTGACCCGCCCTTGTGCCATCAGAACCAGGATGATCAGATATGAAAGACATCCAGAGCCAGCCGGATTTTCGAAATCTCCCCATCGATAAGGTAGGTATCAAAAATCTGCGATATCCCATTACCGTTTTGGACCGTCACAACGGCTACCAGCATACGGTGGCCAACATCAACATGTACGTTGATCTGCCCCACCGAAACAAGGGCACTCACATGAGCCGGTTCGTAGAAATCTTGAACGCTTTTCGGCTCGAATTGTCCCTGAAGAAGATTTCAGACATCCTGGGGGAGATGAAAACCCACCTCAACGCCGAGTCCGCCCACATCGAAATCGCTTTTCCCTACTTTATCGAGAAGAAAGCGCCCGTCAGCGAAGCCAAGGGCCTGATGGACTACACATGCAGCATCCGGGGCAGCAGCAGCCCCGACGGAAGAGTGGATTTGATCTCAAAGGTGGTGGTGCCGATTTCCTCGGTATGCCCCTGCTCCAAGGAAATCAGCGAATGCGGCGCCCACAATCAACGGGGCGAGGTTTGTCTTCAGGTGCGCTTCAACCGGTTCATTTGGATCGAAGATATGATTGCCATCGTGGAAAATGCCGCCTCCTGCGAAGTCTATTCCGTGCTGAAGCGGGTCGACGAGAAATCCGTAACGGAGGAGGCTTTCCACAACCCAAAGTTTGTCGAGGACATCGTCCGGGACATTGCCGCCGCTCTCAAACAGGACGAAAACATCACCTGGTTTTCGGTCGGGGCCGAAAACTTCGAGTCCATCCACAACCACAGCGCCTACGCCCAGATCACCAGCGGTTGAAGCCCGACGGGCCCGACCGAGACCGAAGGCGTCGACGACGGTGGTCACGGGTGGGGGCGGTTCCGCCGCTAAAGGATCCGAGGGTCCGTTTCCAGCTGACCTCGGGGCCGGCTGCCAAGGCCTTTCTTCCCTCTAAAATTTGCCGCGTTCCCGGCCGATTCTCATATAGGTCTCTATGGTGTTCCGAGGGGGCACGTACCGGTTCTCTTCCGCCTTTTGTCGAAGCGCCATGGCCTCGGTCGGGCACGACGGCACGCAGACCCCGCAGCCGATGCACCGATCCGTGTCGACGTGGGCCGTTTCCGCCACGGTAATGGCATCCATATGGCAGCGTTCGCTGCACGTTTCACAGGCGATGCAGTCCTCGGCAGACACCTCGGCGAAATAATTGGAGTGAACCACTTTTGCCGGCTGCTCAAGGCGCTTCATGTTCTTTAGGATCTGACAGCAGCACCCGCAGCACATGCAGAAATTGGACGGTCGCTGCGCGTTTCCGGGCTGAAGGACCAAGCCCGCCTCCTGGGCCGTGCGCAGCACCTCTATGGCCTCGTCCTGGGAGATGGGGCGGCCCAAACCGTTTTCCTCGTAATAATAGGCCCCGCTGCCGAAAGACAGGCAGACATCCATGGGATATTCGCACCCCTTTCCCACCATCCGATGCTCCCGTCGGCAGATGCAAGGCTGAACGACGATCTTGGACTGCTGGCGGATGATCTCTTCGGCCAACTCGTAGGGGGTGACCGTCATCTCTGCGGAAAGGGTCTTGCCAATCGGCACCACCCGGGTTTGCTTGGTGTCGGTTTTCGTCCAGATCTCGCGGCTGAGGTGAGGGAGGTACTCGTTGACGTCCCGGATGAGATCGGGGTCCAGATCGTTGAGATGGTACTCCCAGATGCCGATGACGAATTGTGCCGCCGAAAAGAGAGTCTGTCCCCGTTTGGTCATTCGGAAGATGAGCCCTTTATGCGACATGTCGCCGAGGATAGCCCCCAGTGACGCTTCGTCCCGTCCCATCCGGCCGGCAATGACGGGAACCGGTTCCGGCATCAGCGTGAGCCCGAGGGCGATGTTAGCCTCCTCCGGTGTAAAGAGGCGTCTCAAAATCCGTAATTCTACTCCGGACTCCGTTGGTGGGAATCCCCCGGGAAGGTTATCGAGGTGGGTTGCCAGCTGGCGGTAGACGTCGTCCATGGAATCTCCTTTTTCGGTTTCAAATGCTCGGTCGATCGGGTGGCGGCAGGGCCGCTGCCCATTGCGATCGAGGATGGGCGCGGTAACTTCTTTCGTGGTTGAACCACTCAGTGCCATGGCATCAGCGGATTCGAATGGTCTCGATGAGGGCTTCAATCCCTTCGACCGCGTGAACGATATAAGTGTGGTCGCCGGTGGTCTTGGCCATGGCGCTTCCTCCCTCGATCAAAACGATGATCGTCGCTGCGATCTTCTCTCCGTCGGTCGATGGGAGAATTTCCTTGTCGATTTTTCCCCGTTCTACGGTGGTTACGATATCCTGTTTCCAGGTGTCGATGCGTGCCACCGCCAGGGCGTGAAGACCGCTATGGGTATGGTCAGCGTCCATTGCCGTGTTGAGGACAGGGCATCCACCGATGCCGAGTATTCGTCGATAGAGGTCACGATAGGTCTTGGGGTAGGCGAGCAGTCGGTCTACAGCGGATACGGCGCCGCGCCTGTGGGCTTTCAATCGGTCGATGATCATGCCGACATTGTAATCAAAGGCGCGTATGGCCACCTCTTCCTTGTTTCTGAAGTTGCCGTAGATGCTGCCTTTGGTCAGCCCCGTTGCGGTCGTGAGATCAGCGATAGAGGTGCCGGCATAGCCTTTCTTGTTGAAGACAGGGGCTACTTTTTCGATGATGAATCGCCGGGTGCGTTCGGATTTATTGGCGGGAGGAGTGGACACGGATCGAAAATATACCAATCGGTATATTTTATCAATGGATATATGGCCGGCAATGCGAATTAGTCAACGAACCATTGGCAGTGTCATGCAGCGAACGGCATAGGGAAGGAAGACGCCGGTGTCGGGGTAGCGTGGTCACCGCGCTTGATTTTTCCAGTACGCGACTTAATTAAAGTTACTGACATTTCCGATGCTTTTAGTCCTCTTCAGGAAGTCTCCGGCGCTTTTAGTCGACCTCCAATGAACAGGGACAAGGGATATTCTGCGAGAGCGACAGGGGTGTTCGATTGA
>JASFIA010000473.1:0-3162 GCA_050122915.1 Desulfobacterales bacterium
GTAGCTTCCCAAGATTTCGAACGGCAGGGCAACGATGGAGACGATACCCTCTGCGGCGGCGGCCTCCGGGTACTGAACGCGGGGGTCGTTGCTGGCGTTCCGGACGATGACAGGGCCGCTGTCGAAAACCTCCGACAGGCTCCGGTTGGCAATTACCGGCCCTTTTCCCAGGTACGCCTTGCTCAGTCCGGTGGCGGCTCGAAGCTTCAGCTCGTTGTCCATGGGGTCCAAGGTCCGCAAGGTGCATCCCCTGGCCCTGAACACGCGGGTGATGGAGGCCAGGACCCCTAACAAAACAGCATCCAGGTCGTCGCCAGTATGAACGGCCTGGGTGACTTCGGCCAGGACTCTGAACAACTTATGGGGATCGGAGATGATCATTTCGACAACCGGCCTTCATCGACGACTGGGGGTCACAGGGGGCAGCACGGTTCTTCGTCCGTATCACTGAAACCCGATCCCTCTTCAGGGTCGGGTACCGTCGAACCAAAAAAAACCACGACACCATACCCAAGTGACGCCCGTCGGGCAAGTCCTTCCTTTTCCGCAGGGTGGCAACGGTCGTCTCCGTTGTGTGGAGCGCCGATCTTCTTGGAGATCGGCGCTTGACGGCATTGCCCTGCCGGGATCGAGGGAATCGGTCAGCGGCGCCACTCCTGATTCCTGAGTTCCACGCGGCGGATCTTTCCGCTCACCGTTTTGGGCAGGGCGTCGACGAATTCAATTTTCCGCGGATACTTGTAGGGGGCCGTGACCGTCTTGACGTGATCCTGAATCTCCTTGAACAGAGCGTCGCTGGGCTGGTAACCGGGGGCGAGAATGACGAAGGCCTTGACCACTTCGCCGCGGGTGTCGTCCGGGCTCGACACCACAGCAGATTCGGCCACGGCCGGGTGCTCGATCAGGGCGCTTTCCACCTCGAAAGGGCCGATACGGTAGCCGGACGTCAGGATGACATCGTCTGCCCGGCCCACGAACCAGAAATAGCCGTCATCGTCCACAAAGGCCCGATCGCCGGTCAGGTACCAACCGTTGCGGTAGACCGATGCCGTTCGATCCGGCTCCTTCCAGTACTCCTTGAAGAGGCCGACCGGGCGGTTCCGATCCACCCGGACGGCAATATCGCCCTCGGTGTTGGGTGGAAGGGCATGGCCGCCGTCGTCGATCACCTTCAGCTCGAATCCGGGGCTCGGTTTGCCCATAGAGCCGAACCGGGGCTCCAAGCACGGAAAACTCCCGCAGAGGAGCACCGTCTCGGTCTGGCCGTAGCCGTCCCGAATCGTGCAGCCGGTGGCGGCCTTCCACACTTCGATGATTTCCGGATTCAATGGCTCTCCGGCGCCGACGCAGTGCCGCAGGCTCGGAAAGGAGTACCGGCCGAGATCCTGGAGGACCAGCATCCGGTAAATGGTGGGCGCCCCGCACATCGTGGTGATGGGGTAACGGGCAAGGAGATCAAGGGTTTTCACGGGATCGAAACGGTCGGTATGATGGGTGAACAGAGCCGCGCCCATGCTCCACGGGCCAAAATAGCTGCTCCAGGCCGCTTTGGCCCATCCGGTGTCGCTCACATTCCAGTGCAGGTCCGTCGGAGTAAGATCGAGCCAGTATTTCCCGGTGACCTGGTGGCCGATAGGGTAGGAGACATGGGTATGAAGGGCCATTTTCGGAAACCCCGTAGTCCCGGATGTGAAATAGATGATGCAGTTGTCGTCGGATCGGGTGGCGGCCGTCGGGAAATCCTCGCCTGCCGACGCCGTGGCCTCGTCGTAGAAGACCCACCCCTCTTTGGGCTGGGTGATGACGATCTTCGATTGCACGGTTGGACACTCCGAAGCCACGCCGTCGAATCTGGCCGCGATTTCCGGAGTGGTGACGATGCATTTGGCTTCGGCGGCATTGGCACGGTATCGTATATCCTTGCCAGTGAGTTGAGTGGTACCGGGAGCCACCACCGCCCCCATTCGGATGCAGGCCGTGAACACCTCCCACCACTCAATGTTTCGGGGAAGAATGAGAATCACCACATCGCCCCTCCCGACACCCTGTGCGGTCAGCACATTGGCCAGCCGTTTGGAGGCCCGGCTGACATCGCGGAAGGTTCGGCGGATTTCCAAACCGTCGTCGTCGACCCAAAGCATCGCCAGTTTCCCGGGATCTTCGGCCCATTTGTCGACGACGTCACCGGCAAAGTTGTACCAATCGGGCACCTGCCACTGGAAGTCACTGTACTCCCTGTCATAGTCGGTCATGTTCATGGTGGATATCTTTCCCATCTGCTGTAGAATCCTCCCTCTTCCGCGCCAACGGGACACGGAAATAGCGGTTGACATGGCTCTCGGGGCCGGCCTATATTGACTGAGCGCTCGTTCGGTTTGCGACGATCCATCTTTTACCCGATTCGACACGACTGTTCAAGGGCAATCGACCATGTCGGCAATACCCAACCGTCCGGACAGGGATATCCCAACCCAAATCAAGGATCCGGCGCTGCTTCAGCGCCGACGCCGTCAACTGGTCGATGCGGCGGTCGAACTGTTCATCCAAAACGGCTTTCATAAAACCACCACCCGTCAAATTGCCAAGGCAGCCGGCTTTTCCATCGGTGCACTTTACGAATACATCAAGACCAAGGAGGACATTCTCTATCTGGTCTGCGACGCCATCCATGCGGAGATGGAGCGCGGCATGCTCGATGCCCTGGAACGGGCGCGGAAAGACCGGACGCCGCTGGAAGAGGTGATCCGGGGCTATTTCCAGGTTTGCCACCGAATGAGCGACCATATCCTTCTCATTTACCAGGAAACCCAGTCCCTTCCCCACAAGTGGCGACGAATCGTTCTGGAAAACGAGGTAAGAATTACCGGGCTGTTTACCCGGGCCCTCTCGCAGCTCATGGACGAAGGGATGATGCCGTCACTCTCGCCGGCCTCCCTGGATCTCATCGCCCATGACATTGCGGTTCTGGGGCATATGTGGACCTTCCGACGCTGGTTTCTGGCCTGTCACTACACCATCGACGATTACATCAAACACCAGACAGCCCTGATCCTGGGCATGTGCCAGGCAGAAAGTGTATCCACGGTCGTCGGAGGCTGTCTGTAACAACGACCACAACAGGCGGCTTCCCGGCCGCTCTGCAACGTCAATCGATAGAAGGGG
>JASFIA010000474.1:0-3152 GCA_050122915.1 Desulfobacterales bacterium
AAGAAAGGGACTTACGGAGTTGGGTTACGACGTAAAGGCTCCGAAAGATCTTCAGAATCCTATTTTTTATAAATCCGTGGCGTTAGGGGACGTGGATTACTGGACCAATGGCTGGTTCCCCATGCACAACGCCCAGACGCCAAATGACTTTGCAGAAAAAGCCCAAAAAATAGGCTATGTGGTCAAGGCTGGCGGCCTGCAGGGGTATCTGGTGTCCAAGAAAGAGGTCGAAAAATTTGGCATCAAATCCCTTGACGACTTCAAACGCCCTGAGGTGAAAGAGGCCTTCGATTCCAACGGCGACGGGAAAGCCGACCTCACCGCCTGCCCCCCCGGCTGGGGATGTGAAAAGGTGATCGGGCACCACTTGGATGTTTACGGGCTCGCAGACCATATCAACCCCGTCAAGGCCGCCTACGAGGCCGGCATGGCTTCGGCGCTGGGGGATTACAAAAGCGGCAAGCCCGTTTTCTTCTATACATGGACTCCCAACTGGACCGTGTACAAGTTCAAACCGGGCGAAGATGTCATGTGGATCAATGTTCCCGAGATCAAGCCCACCGAGGCCCAGGCGGAAGCCGAGGACCGGATGACCGTTGCCGGTGTCGATGGAGCGGTCAGCGACCCTGTCAAACTGGGTTTCGTGGTTTCCGACATCATGGTCGTGGCCAACAAAGATTTTCTGGACAAAAATCCCGCGGCGGCCAAATTCCTGGAAGTGTTCAATCTGCCTTTGAGCGACATCAATGCCCAGAACACCCTCATGAACGAAGGGCAAAAATCGGAAAAGGATATCGAGCGGCACGCAGCCGAGTGGATTTCCAAGAACCAGGACAAATGGAACGGATGGCTTGATGAGGCCCGCAAGGCCGCCATGTAAACCGTCAGCAGTGTCCGACCGTTCACCCCATGTCGACCGGGTGATATCCTATCTGTGTACGGGTATCACCCGGTCGCCGGTTGAAGGGGTATTCGCCGGACGCCCTGTTCCCCGAATCACTGCTCAGGCCTCATATCCACCGCCCCGATGCCAAGGGAAACCTGCCCCACATAGGCAATGTGACCGTCGATTCTCACCGGCAACCGGTGCGCCGGGTCGATGAAAAGAACAATATCTTTCTGGAATCCCAGCAAAGAAAAGGTTTCGTCAATTCCCGATCCGGTTTCCAGGAGGCGGGATGTCAAGCGAACCTTTATGGTCGAGCGTTCCTCGCGTCGATCGCGGACGCCCTGAGGCCCTGTCTCCTCGTAGTCGACCGCCGTCGTCGTCACCGCTTCCGGGGTCAGGACCACCTCATGGAGACCGCGCTTTCCAAAAGCGCAAAGGGTGATGGGAGGGGCCTCTGCGGAAGTCAGGGTCGCCGATGCGATGACAATCAGTGCGACCCGGTCTGTGACCAGCGGGCACGTCTGCGATGCGGCGCCATAGGGGTAAAAGGTGTCCCTGATGTCCGTCCATTTCTCAGGTCCAAGGGGTATTTCCTCCTTGTCTTTCGGCTCCACCCGGTGGCGGAAAACCCCACCCTCGGCAAACCGGTACTGCTTGTCGAAATCATCGTCGCCCAGACGGATCCGCCGCCGGCCCAAGGCCCCTGATGTTTTAGGATCAATCCATATGTCATTGGTGATGTTGGCTCCGGTGCGCAGAGCGGGGGTGATGGCGGTGGTGACGGAAATGGCCAGAATGTCGGCGGTGATAGGCATGACCGGCACACCCTCGGCGGCCGATACAAGGCGAGGCGCCACCTCGTCCCAGGGGATTAGACTCAGGTCGAGCCGGGTGGACACGGTCACAAGGGGGTGCTGCGACCGGAAGGCAACCCGATGCCATGGGATGTCATCGATAGTCAGCTCTATCCCGTCAGGTGGCTGGCCGATTGCGGAAAAAACGCCGACAGTGAGCAGCAATCCTAAGGCCAAAGGGATGGCGATGGTTGGTACGCGCATTGAAACCACTCCCAGAGGTTGAGATGAAGGGCGTCCGACCTTAATATCGGATCACGAACACTGCCCCAATTCATTCCGCCGAAGGTCGAAGAGGACCGGGCGGCGATCCCTGTCACAGGAGATTCCATGAGATACGACGATTTTATCGCCTCTTTAGACGACAACAGTCCTCCCCCGGGGATGGCCGATACCCTGCTGTCTCTTTGGTGGGATCGGAAAGGCGACTGGTTCCGTGCCCATTCCATCGCACAGGAAATCCCCACCGTGCAGGGAAGCGCGGTTCATGCCTATCTTCATCGGGAGGAAGGGGTGCTGTGGAACGCCGATTACTGGTATGACCGCGCCGGCAGAGCGCGCCCGACCATCCCCCTGGAAGACGAGTGGCGACAGCTGGCCATCGAGATGCTCGGCGAGGATCCCTCCGAGGCCGCATCCTGATCCTCAGCGTGCGGGATGACGGCATCGTTTGTGGAAGCGGCCGTCCTCCGGCAGGGCCTATCTCAGGGGCTTGGGATTGCAGAGATGCGTGACGCCACCATACCCATCTATCCTTGCCACTGCCCACCCCATGTCAAGTCGGCCGGGGAGACGTGAGAGATTGGGGGTCAATAGCGACCTCTCCGGCGATGGTGACGGGGGTCAGCCGGACCGGGGTGCCGACGGGAATGCCGTATCGAGGGAATCTGGGGCGGGGTGGCGGGTAAACCGAACCTTTTTAGCGCAAACAAAGGCGCCTGCGGCCAGTACCGCCGCCACAGCGAAGACCAACCGATAGGCATCGGCATCAAGGCCGTGGTAGATATCCAGAAAACGTCCAGCTATCAGCGGCAGGCCGGCAGCGACGGGCAAGGTCAGCACCGGTGCAACGGCGAAGTAGGCGGTGGCATCCTCCAATCCGGAGAGCCGTTTGACGGCGGGGGCATAGACGAGCATCCGTGCGCCCCGCGCTGCTCCCAGCAGCAGACTGGCAAGGTAAAAGCCGGCAGGGGTGGTCCATAGGGTCATGGTCACGATGGCGATGACGGCGGCGGTCTTGGAAAACAGGGATTTTTTCTTCAAGGACAGCCACCCGAGAGTGCCCAGGGCAATGTTTACCACGATGGCGCCGGTGTATATCAGGCCGACGAAGAGCCCTGCAGCGACGGCGGGCTCGATCCCTCCGAACTCGGTGGCGTATGCGGCATAAAAAGAGATGACCGTCACCA
>JASFIA010000475.1:0-3151 GCA_050122915.1 Desulfobacterales bacterium
ATCGGCGAACGCCTCGAAATCCATGTCGAAGATCGTCATATTGTGTGGCCAGCAAACGCCCGGCAGAGGGGGAAGCACGGTGCAAAATAGCGGTCGCCGAACGGGAATTTGTCAGGGGCGCTTCAGGCCGAAGAGCCGTTCACGGGGGCTTCGCCGGGTTCGCCGCCCCCTGCACCATTTCCGATACCCCCCAATTCCAGGGGAGATACAGCAGGTCAAGTTCGCGACAGCAGATCGGTCAATTGGACACTTTCAGTTTCTGACCGGGGCGAATCACTTGATCGGGGTCGATGCCGTTTAGTTTTCGAATCGCATTGATCGACGTGTTGTATTTTCGGCTGATGGAGTAGAGGGTCTCGCCGGACTGAACGACGTGAATGCGGCTATCGGCCTTTGGGGGCGGCGGTGCGTCGGCTTTGGGCGTCTTCTTGGCTGCCGGGGGCTCGGTCTTTTTCTTCTCCAGTGCGGCCACTTTGTCATCCAACTGATTCAAGTGGCCCGCCACCGACGATTCGAAACGGGAGTATCGGCTGGTCATGTCATCCAGTTCAAGCCCTTTGGACTCAAGGCCGTCGATTCGGCTCCGGTAGGCCTCGACCTCGGCAAGTCTAAACTCCAAATCGTCCAGACGTTTCTCCAGTTCGGCCACCTGCTCCCCGGCTCCTTCGGTCTGAGGTGAGGATCGGAAAAAAAAGATCAGCAGAATCAGTGCAAGAACCCCGACTCCCGCGGCAATGTAAACGAACAGGGATTTATCCATTCTACCTCTTCCATGCAGAGGAGAGTAAGGTTCGTAGTCCTCGTATGCCTCGCCGCCTTCTTCCTTGTCGTACCCGCGTTCCATCGGGGAGCCTCCTTTTATGGTGAATAATGGGTAGGGTGTTATTATCGTCAATGGCTCTGGGGATCAAGCCTCATTCCAATGGGGCGGTGGTTTGGCGTCCGCAGATGGGGTCAGCATCCATAGCGACTGGGGTTGATTAGCCTGCGGCTGGGGCTGCCGCCTTACGCTTGACGGTAAACACACGGGGAGAAAGTCGATGGGCTCCGGTTGACCCGCGCCCGCCGGTCAGTCTGCCGCCTGGTTGCAGGGTTCCCTGAGGCCCCGGCCGAAAATGTCCAGTGCGGCTTCGAAGGTGTCGTGCAACTGATATCGGTCTTCGTTGATCATCTTTTTGCTGTTTTCCCAGAGAACGATTCCGGAAAACAGGGACCAGACGATATCAGCAAGCGCCACAGGATTCCTGTCAATGACCAATCCCAGATCGATTCCTTCACTGAACATACCGGCCATTGCCCTGAGGGATCGCCTCGCAAGGGCGTTGATGTCATCCAAGAGATCCGGTGACAGGGCTTTCAGGGTATCGCTCGACTGAAGGTGGAACATGTTGTTGAGTATCAGAGGATCGTATTCGTAGACGTCGATCATTGCCTCCATGAGGGCCCGCTGCTTGGACAGATAGTCGCCGCCTGCTTGGTCGACCACGGCGCTGACTTTGATGTTGATATACTGGAGGACCCTGAGGCATAAAGAGGCGTAAAGTTCGTCTTTGCTTCTGAAGTAGAGATAAAGGGTGCCCGGGCTGAGTTCGGCTTCCGTGGCGATATCCTCCATGGTGGATTTTTCATACCCTTTTTGGGTGAAGATCCGCTTTGCCGCCACCATGATCTGCTGCCGCCGGATTTCTCTCTCCCTTTGTTTCCTCTCCTGGATTCCCATGCTGATAGCGCCTTGTGAGCCGGTTGAGCATTCAACGGGGGGAGGGGGCTCTTTGCCCCGTGGGCTGTCGGCAAAAAATGCCTTAAAACGGCTGTCAAAGTGAAGAAATACCCCCATCTCGGCGGCTTCTCCGACCATAGAAACATACTTAGGCGTGAACATCAATAGCGCATCGGCGGGGGAGGCGTCCAAGCGGACCCATGGGCCGGCGGCCACCGTCCGCGACGACTATTGAACCGTGGGCTCCGGGTCGATCCGGAACGCTTTCTCGGACCTGGCGCTTTCATGGGTTGTCTTCTCCAGAACCGGTTTTTTCCAGGGGAAGAGACGTCGCGCATCAATTCTTCAGGCCCCCTTCTGGGGGCCATCCACAGAAACCGCCGGGTTAAAAATGGCGGCGTCTTCGGGACGTTTTTTCCCGGGAAACACCCCCATCCCCCTTCCGAGAAAATGCTTATCGGTCTGTGTCAGGGGCGGTCACGGCCTCTTGGGGGCTCGCCGATCCCTTTTCTTTTTCGTCTTGCTGTCTGCGGAAAGGGGATATGAGGGTGGCCGGAATATCGAACGTCCGTTTCATGAGGTTGACCAGGCTGGTTCCAACGGCGGCGGGATCCAACGGAATGATGGAGGGATCGGCAAGATCACCGGAGACCTTTACCGGAATGGAGACGAGATTGCCGTCCAGAAGTCGGCTGATGATGGGCGTAATCTTGATGAGGGTGTCAACCGTTTTAAATGGAGCGATCAGCACCGTGAGATCAGCGGTGCCTGTGGCCAGATCGATCGTCCCTCTGCCAACCAGTTCCATGGACGCTCCCTGGATGGCAGCCTCATCGACGGTCAAGGTGCCTTTGTCGATCCGCCCCTTGACGGTAAGGGTCTCATAGGCAAAGCCGTCTTCCAGAAGATCGGGTACTTTGCCCCGGAAAATTTCGGTGACGTTGAGGATGGCAAGGATTTTAGACAGGACATTGAGGCGGTGTATTCGACCGCTTCCGGCGATCAGGTCAACCGATCCGCGGGTATGGCCGATCAGGTCCTGGCGGTTGTCAGACATGAAGCGGCCCCGGTAGGTAAACGGACCGTCGATCAGGGAGCGATTATCTGAGAAACAGGCGATGGGGGTGCTGAGGTCTTCGCCGTCGGCTCGGGTTTCCAGGGTCAACCGCCACGTGCCCCCATCGGCAACCAATTGGCCCGAGGTCATGATCCCGCAGTGGAAAGCCTCGGCAATGTCCGCCCGGTACCCCTCCGGGTATAGGGTGATATTGCCGCGAACATCCGACCAAGTAATCCCGTTGTGGGTCAAGCGGTCGACGCGTGCGCTCAGGTTGCCCTGGACGCCGAAGCGTTTCAAGACCGCCATGGGATCTGATGCGGCTTCTGCCAAGAGGTCGTCGGGAGCCTCGGGGCCGGCGGCAGGGGGAGCTA
>JASFIA010000476.1:0-3150 GCA_050122915.1 Desulfobacterales bacterium
CAGACTGGATGATCCCGATATGCCAACCATCGAGGCCCACCACCTCCACCGCAAAATTGTTAAACAGGGTTCGCCACCCCTGAAGACCAAGAACCGATGCGACGGTCAGCACGATCAAGAACCGATACATGGGATCGGAGGCAAAGGTTGGGTAAAAATATTCAATTTTTTTGGTATTTTTTTCTATCATCTGGGCGGGTCGCGATAGTGCACTGCAGGGGTGTCACCAATGAAAAATGGCATTATTTCATAAGGAAGCATTACCGTTCGAATGGATGCAAGCCTGGTTCAAAAATTTGAACCGCCAGACCATTAGGCGTTTTCCTTTTAAATCAAGCAGTTTAAAAAAATCGTGGTAAAATTGGTTCATAATTTTGAACCCGTTGAGGGTCGCTCATAGCGCATATCGCCTGGTTGGGCGCCGGCGCCAAGAGCATGGTAAAAATAAAAAACATAAATAACAAATAGTTATCATTTTAATATTAGGAATGGGCCCTTCTGGCAGGCCCTTTGCATTTCAACTTGTTGTCCTTGAACGGGACTGACCTAATCCTAATTCTTATTTTTTTCCTCCTTAACGGTTAGCCGCCTCCTACGGTTAACCGTTATCCTTTTTGGAGTCCTCGGTGTCGTACAAATAAAAGCCCGGCCGTCGAGCGGTCGGAATTGTAAAACCACCCCCCTGAAGACCTATCGCTTGAGCAGCATGGGGCCAAGAGGACGGCCGCCGAAAAGGTGCATATGCAAGTGGAAGACCTCCTGGCCGCCGTCCCCATTGCAATTGATCAGCAGGCGGTATCCGGAATCGGCGATGCCTTCCTTGCCGGCGATAGCCTTGGCCACCGTAAACATATGGCCCACCAATGCCTCGTCGGCCGTTTCGATATCGTTGACGGTGGGAATTTCTTTATTGGGAACGATCAATACATGGGTCGGGGCCTGGGGAGCGATATCGCGGAATGCCGTTACCTGATCATCTTGGTAGATGATGTCGGCCGGAATCTCGCCTTGGATAATCTTGGAAAATACGGTTGCCATGAGTCTTCTCCTTGTATTGAGTGTCATGGAAGGGGGTAGGAAACATACACCGAAACCCAGGTTGAATCCAGTCGGGACCCTGTCGGGAGGCAATCGGGGGCGTTACCCATGGAGGGTATTCCTGGCAGCCCGGAGCCTGTTTGGAGTGCGAGAGGAACCGGCGGGCGGCAATGCAGCGATGGCAGCCCACCCGAGTTGCTGATCGAAGAAGGGGGAGCGGTGATTCAGAAAAGGGCCCTCGCGCTACCGCCTATTTTGGTTTGATCGCCCATAGAAACAGATTTTCCGCTTGTGGCCGCCATGTCCCAGTGTCAATTTGCCTTTTGATCCTTTCAGCCGCATCCCTCGCTTGAATCACGGTATCGAGAGCGTTCATTCCGGGAAACAAATCCTTGGGTTCCGGCGCCCTTCTTTTGACGATGCAACCCAGGGTTTCGAGGATGCATTCGACTTGGGGTTGCGTCACCTCGACGACATCCTTTTCCGCTGTTCGCTTGAGTCCGAAAACATCGAGCCATGCCTCTGAAAGACTTCCGGAAAGAAACGGCGGCCATGGAATTTTGTAGTGGCCTTCCCATCCGTTTCTGGCATCCTGGGCCTTAATGACAAGAAGTCCCCCGGGTTGAAGCACCCGGACCCATTCTCTGATAACCTGACCCGGATTGTGAATATGTTCTAGCACGTACCACGAGCAGACGGCCGAAAATGTATTCGACGCAAAAGGAATATCCTCCCCTGTGGCGACGACGGCTCTGGACCGCCAGTGCTCCGGTCCCCCCGAGTAGGCAATCAGATGCTGGTACCGCCTGATCTTCGACTCACGGCTGTCCAGTCCCCATAGCCCGAATCCCCGCCTGAGGCCCTCATACAAGAAATAGCCGGCGCCGCATCCAAAATCCAGCAGCGGCCCTTGTAGCGCTCCCGATCCGATGCTGGGCGCGGTTCGTGAAAATTGGTCCCACCGATTGCGGCCTTTCTGCAATTTCCGACTACAGACCAGGGTTTGCCGGTCGAATCGACGGTCATCAGCCACCATCCTCATTCCCCCTGTTTTATCGGAAGATGTCATGCCTGCCCCATCACTCCTTGGGAATTGGGTTCGCTGCCTGCCGGTCTGAACGTCTCGCGGCCTCCCACCCCAGGATGGCCATCTTACGGATCGGCCCTTCGCCATAGTTGCCGAACCCTCCCCCTTTAGGAATCACACGGTGGCAGGGAATGAGAAAGGGAATCGGGTTGGCGCCAACGGCACTGCCAACGGCGCGGGCGGCTTTTGGATGGCCGATGTGGCGGGCGATATCGCCATAGGTGACGGCTTTTCCGCAGGGAATTTTGAGAAGGGCCTTCCAGACCGCTACTTGAAAATCGGTGCCGGACACCAATACGTGAAGAGGTCTTGGTTTGCCGCCGGCAGAAAGAGGAAAAACCGATGCCATCAGTGGCAAGGTGACGTCGGAATCACGACCAATGAAGGCATTCGGCCATTGTGTCTGAAGATAATGGGTCACTTGCGGATGCGGGTGATCCGGAACGAACCGCAGCCCACAGATCTTCTGGTCGGTGATCGCTAACAGGCAAGGGCCGAATGGCGAAGGGTGGATGCCGTAATGGATCTTTGCACCCTGACCTTTCCCGTCGGCCGTGCTTGGTATCGGGGCTTCGAACATGACAACCCGCTCATGCCATGGCCCATGGGTCAACAGACCGCCGTCACATTCGGTTGTTAAAATACGGTCAGACCCAACACGCATCCTCCTGGCATGCGCTTGGGTCAGAAACCGAAAGAACCGATCGGGGGCAACACCCGCCCACCGTTTGAAGAGCCTTTCAAAGCGAGGATCGCTCACCCCCACCCTGTCAGCAACGTCCCCCATTGACGGGTGCCTCCCGTCGTGCGATTGCATCGCCTCGATGGCCCGCTCCACCAGCTGATAGTCCACTGAGCACTGCGTCATCGGAGTCATATCGATTCCATATCCACCAAAGCAAAGAGTCATCTCATACGGACGTCCGGGGCCGCCCGCCGTTCCCGCGATGATCAACGATACCTTTACATCGACCACCATCGGCCGTGCAACCACAATGAGCATCTTGAATTTCCAGAAGGCAATG
>JASFIA010000477.1:0-3149 GCA_050122915.1 Desulfobacterales bacterium
CTTCAAAAGCCGGGAAGAAAAGAATGCTGCCGACGATAAAGATGGCCCCGCCAAGCTTGTAGAAAACCGCGTTGACGGTTTCCCATCGGAACTGGGAACGAAGGTCATCGCTTCCTTTCGTCAGATCAAGAAGCCTGGGCCTGTTGGTAAACATGTGGGGCATTACCACTCCTCCATCGAACAGCAAAGGCCTTCGCCGATCGATTTCGGTATCGTCTCGCCTTTCTGGCATTTCAAGGGCCGAAACCGTTGCACCGGGGTCAAGGGACCCCGTCACCGGCGATTGCCGACGTGCCCAATCCCCTCTCAGTCGGCGACCTCGAACTCGCGCTTCTTCGTGTAGAGAAAGCGCACCAGATCGTACTCGAAGGGAGAGCCCGTTTCCCAGTAGCGGAACTTGACGTTGCTGCGGGTGTTGACGGCGTTCAGCGCCAGCATGCCGTAGGTGATCGCATTGCGTATGCTCTCCTCCTCGGAGATCTCCCTGATCACCGCCCCGCTCCACAGGCTGTACCCCACGGAATCCACCGCCAATCCACCCGTGTCCCGAACGCTGGACGGGCCCAGGATCGGAAGCATCACAAACGGGCCGGGGTTCAGGCCCCACACTCCCAGGGTCTGACCGAAATCTTCTTTCTTCTGGTTAAAGCCCGCATCCGTTGCCGGATCGAAAAGCCCTCCGATGCCTATAGTGCTGTTGAGGCAAAACCGCATCAGAGAGGTCACGCACCCCTCCGCTTTGCCCTGGAGAAGGCTGTTGGCGAAATTCCGCACCTCGGAGAGGTTCGAAAAAAAGTTCGTCACCCCCTGGCGGGCCACTTTGGGGGTGATGAACTCATATCCCCGCACCACCGGAAGGAAAAAATAGCGGTCGAAATAGGTGTTGAACCGGTAGACCCCTCGGTTGAACCCCTCAAAGGGATCGTAAACATCCACCGGATATTCGTTTTCAAGATCGATATACTTGCTCGGCGGGCGGGTCACCGGCAGGTCCTCCTCGGCAAGGGCCAGAGGGGCTGATAACGCCAGCACACAGCAGAGCAGGACCGGGATTATCAATTGTTTCACATATGATGTCATGGCGGCTCGTTCCTCTTCCCTTGGGTTATTTGGCAAAGTAGTCGACAATGGCGTTGAGGACCTGGCGGTGGGCCATGTTCCCGCAGTGGCCCCCCGTGGGGTAGATCTCCGCACGGTCACCGAAGAGCGATTTCAGATAGTCGATCTCCCCCGGCGCCAGGATGATGTCGTCTTCGTTGCCCAAAAGGCCGATGTTCCGATTCTCCCGCAAGAACCCATCGATGCTCTTTAAGCTCATCTGCGCTTTCAATTCGGGGTCGGTGATTCCCGGATACCGTGTCTGGAAAAAGGGAAGAAAGAACTCTTCATAATAGTCCGTAAACCCCGTCTGGGCCAGCACCTTAAAATAGGTGGTCAACGAGTCCGTGGAGGAAAGCTCCCGGTTGGCGGGAACCACATAGCCCGCCTTGTTCATCACATCCGCCACGAAAATGAGATCCCTGGAGGAAAACCGGAAGGACACCCCGATCAAAATCTCCAGGTTCTCCTCCTTGGGGGGGTTGTTCTTGTAGACATCGTATAGAAAGTCACCGCCAAAGTCGAGCCGCTCACTTCGCTTGTACTCCCGGGCAAAGACCGCAAGCGTGCGGTTGACATACGCGTTGGCCGCCCGGGCGTCTCTCGTATCGGCGTTGTCGGAAAGCAGCCTGTCTAAAATACTCACCGAATTGTACAGGCTCACTGGCGGGTTGATCAGCAGCACCTTCTCGATGCCGAAGGCCTGTTCCTCCGCGTCGATCTTGGCAATGAAGGCCGAGTGGGCCGCCCCAAGGCTGTAGCCCGTGATGTGGAAGCCGGACACCTCGATATCGTCCTTCACCATCCCGTAGGCCAGCTTCATCACGTGGTAGAGATCCCTGGAATCCTCCACCAGGTGACCGGGAACGGCCGTCGTGGACGCGTTGATGATGAAGTTGGAGTGGGTCGGGGACGACAGGGTGAGCACATGAAACCCGGCCTGGTAAAACGCCTTTTGGAGCATCACCACCTTGCCCGATCGGTAGCTGGCCCCTGTGCCCGCCACCACGAAGATCAGCGGGGCCTTTTCCTTCTGCCGGACCATCGAAAACCGGAAGCCACGGTCCCACCAAAAGACGTCGGGAATCTGACGGTCCTCGAAAACCGTGAGGGTGTAATCCTTTGCCGGTATCTCCTTCGGCAGCGGCGCCGCATAAAAACTGGGCGTACCCAGCACCGTCGCCTCGTAGGCATTGACAAACGGATAGTCGTAGGTGACCGACAAACACACGCTCGACCACCCCAGTACCAACATCGTTATCCACAACAAGCGTTTTACCAAGCGGCACCTCCTTTGCGGTTTGATGTGACCTCACCAAGCAGGGCAGCAGGCGCCTATTTCATGAGGGGAATCTTCGACGCCAGTTCATACTGGCCGATGGCGCGAATCTTGTTTTCGAGTTGATAGTACCGGGTCACCTTCTTCTCGGGAATGGCCTTGCGAAACTTCGGCAAGTACTCCTGCTGAAGTTTCAGGCGGTCGCTCTCGAAGGCCATGTAGTCGTCGAGAAGGGCTTTGGCCTTTTCGTCGGTCATGGACTGGTAGTTCTTGGCGAAATCCTCGATAATGCCCCCCCCCCTTGCCGCCAGTGCGGCCTGGTCGGCGACATATTGGTCGTAGAGAGGCCAGAAGGCCTTTCCTTCCTCGTCGGTCAACTCCATGTTGGCGGCCACGAAAAACTTCCGGTCGGCAAGCACCTTTTCCTTGACGATTTTCATGTTTTCCGAGGCATCCTGTGCCGCACAGGGGGTGGCCGTCATCCAAGCGCCGATCAGGGCAACGATGAGGGCTATTGAGACGGTAACGGACGTTCGCATGGGGTTCCTCCATTGGGTTGAAAGGGGTATCGACGCGGCTGCCTCCGGCATCCATGGGTCGACAAAGGGTTGGTTTGCGGCCCCACTCCACGGCAGTGGCGGGACCGATGACGTGACGGCAGAGCACCGCTCGAAATGGCGGCGATCCTATGGCTTGCTCTTTTGCCCGGCCTCGTATCCTTCCTTGTAAGCTTCCTGTTTTTGATCTTCGTGCTTTCCAAATAGAAAACCGC
>JASFIA010000478.1:0-3148 GCA_050122915.1 Desulfobacterales bacterium
GCGTCTCCAGGAAGATTTCTTTGCAGTCTATCGTGTGGCGGAGGTGGAACCTTATCGCGTCCGCGGGGGGGACAACATCTGGACCCTTTGCCGCAACCGCTTTGGAATGCCCATGTGGCTGGTTCAGCACTTCAATTCCGGTGTGGATCTGGCCGCTTTGCGGCCCAACCAGACCCTGATGATCCCCCAAATCGAACCCTCTCCCGACGGCGTGCCGGAAGCCGACAATGAGGAGGGCATGGGATGAAGTCTCGCTTCTGGCTTTGACGCATCCGTTTAGCCGTGACGGATTCGGGCATGGCCGGCTATCGACCCGATATGGGGGCGACGGGTCATCTCCATGGGAAGAGCCCCGGGGGGACATTCGGCAATTCACCCTCTGAGGGTCAGACCAGGGATGCTAAACAGCCCCCCGAATCGCCGCCGAAAGGGGGTGAACCTGCGGCCGATTGTCGCGGGACCCCTGCAGGGCCGATGTTCCGATGGACGCTCAACTCGGATCGCCATGCACTTTCCGGTCGATCAGTCCTCGACAAGATACCCGTATTCCCGGGCGTTGACATTGTGTCTCTTTTCCCATCCGATGGTCGAGGACGGGGTCGGACCGTAGTCGTGGCCGGGCCAAACCACAGTATCCTCCGGCAGTTCCATCAGCCGCCGAAGGGAAGCACCAAGGGTGGGGCGGTGGCCGCCGGCCATGTCGGTTCTTCCGCTGTCTCCCACGAATAGGGTGTCGCCGGTGAACAATTGCCCCTCGACGTAGAGGCAGATGCCCCCCGGCGTATGTCCCGGCGTATGAATGGCCCTGACGGTGAGGGCTCCCAAGGGGATGGCCTCACCCCCGGTCAGCAGCACGTCCGCTTCTGAATGCCCGGTCCCGTCGAGGCGGTGAATGCTCACCGTTGCCCCAGTCATCGCTTTCAGGGCTGAATTGCCCGCCGTGTGGTCTCCGTGGCCGTGGGTGTTGACGATTTTTTCGATGGAAAGGCCCTCTTTTTTTGCCTCGGCCACGATTCGATCCACATCCCCTCCCGGATCGATGACCATGGCCTTTCGGGTTTGCTCGCAGCCGATCAGGTAGGAGAAATTGTCCATGGGCGCGACGGCTATCTGTTTGACAATCATCAGAATCCTCCCTGCATTCGGTGTCGGGGCACCTTGGAACCGCCCCGTGGAGTCAACAGGGGAGGCCCTTGCCCTCTCGCTTGAGTGGTATAGGTTATCGGTTGGCAGGAGTCGATCGGCGACAACCGGAAATAGTCTCAAGGTCCTCATCGCGGAGAAGGACATGCAACCCATAGTTGTGACCAGGGATAACAAGGCCGTTTTGACCTGTCCGGCATGCGACCGAACCAAAATCATCGATGTCTCCCCATACATCAAGCACTCCAGAGCGGTCAAAATCAAAATCAAGTGCCCATGCGGTCACCACCATCCGGTGGCCCTTGAGAGGCGGCGGCATTTTCGAAAGACGGTGAACTTTCAGGGGTCTTTTGCAGGCACCGGGAGGCACAAAGGGGGGATGGGCAAGATGGTGGTCCGCGACCTGTCCCAGACGGGGCTCAAATTTCAGATCAATGACACCACCAGTCTTTGCATCGGAGACACCATTCTGGTGGCCTTCGAACTGGATGACTCCAAACGCTCTACCATCAGGAAAGAGAGCGTAGTCCGTCGAACCGACGGGGCCGATCTCGGCGTGGAGTTCCTGTCTGCGGATCCCTCCGACCCCAACACCCAAGCTATCGGATTCTACCTACTCGCCTGACCTCCCGCGGCCTCCGTTCCTGCCCGGCCGGACTTCCTTCGACAGAGGAGGGACGGTCCGAATTTTACTCGAAGAGCGATTTGAATTGTCCGTAGCCGGTCTTTTCAAGGTCGTCCTTAGGGATGAAGCGCAGTGCGGCCGAATTGATACAATACCGCAGACCGGTGGGTTCGGGGCCGTCGTTGAAGACGTGGCCAAGGTGTGAATCCCCGCGGCGGCTCCGGACCTCGGTGCGAACCATAAAATAGCTGGTGTCGGTATGCTCCACGATGTTCCCGGGGTCCAGGGGGCGAACGAAACTGGGCCAACCCGTTCCCGACTCGAACTTGTCGGTGGAACTGAAGAGAGGTTCTCCCGACACGATGTCGACATAGATGCCCGGATCGTGGTTGTTCCAGTAAGGGTTGTCGAAAGGCGGTTCGGTTCCGTTTTCACGAGTAATCCGGTACTGTATAGGGGTCAGGCGCTTGCGAAGCTCCTCGTCGCTGGGAACGGCATATCGTGCAGCGTCCCCGGCGGTCATTGAATCCGATGCGGTTCCCTTGGGGTCCGTGACGCTCTTTTTGTCCATGCTCGCAACCGGCCAGGCGGCCGCTATCAGCATGGCAGCCGTTGTGATCAAGGTGGTGATGGGTTTCATGGCATGCCTCCTCTGTGAATCTGATGTCGCAAACGGTTCGGCAGCGTCCGTCCATCCGGACGCGACCGACGACACGAACAGACTAAGGCGACCGATTAACGTCCGTATGAATCTAAGGTAAATATTGGGTAAAGGATGGCAATTACAAGACCACACTGCTGGGGGGGACCCGGACAGCCTCTGTTGCCGATATGCGCCCGGGTGCCCTCGCGACCTCCCGAACGAGGTTGCGGCGTGGTTCCTGCCTTGCCGGGGGGTGTGCCATCGTGACGATTGGGCGAGGGTAATTGAAATGGCGGATAACTGTTGCATCGTGGCACTTGGGGACAGCTTGACCGAGGGCTTCGGGGTGCCTCCGGAAGGCAGTTTCCCCGCGAGACTCGACGGATTGTTGAGGCGGAGGGGAACGGACTGCCGGGTTATCAACATGGGGCGCAGCGGGGATACCTGCCGGGGCGTTCTGGCCCGTCTGTCCCAAGTCCTTGCGCTGGCCCCCGATCTGGTGATTCTGGAGATCGGACTGAACGATGTCTTGATGGGCGCCATGGTGGAGCGGATCGAGTTGAATATCTCACGGATCGTGGAACGGCTGACGGCCGCACGCGCGCGGGTGCTTCTGGCGGGGATGGTCTTGCCGCCCATGGGAGAGCCTGACGGGGAGTCCGCCTTTGCCGGTATCTACCCGCGGGTGGCGGCGGCCAACGGTGTTGGCCTGATCCCGGGGTTCAATGCGCCTGCAT
>JASFIA010000479.1:0-3146 GCA_050122915.1 Desulfobacterales bacterium
CCTGCCCAATTGCCAATGTGTCCGTCTTCAGGTTTCCGATGATGGACCCGGCATTCCGGATCGCGACAAGGCGAGATTGTTTGAGCCCAACTTTTCGACTAAAAAAACCGGGATGGGCATTGGGCTCAGTATTGTCAACACCATTATTACGGATCATGGGGGGACCATCAGTGTCGAAGACAATAAACCAAAGGGAGCCCGTTTTATCATTTTGCTTCCTGTTCGAGACCCAAAGAACGATAGAAATGCCATCTCCGACCCGGAAACCGCGACAACGGCTGATTCCGATCGCACCGTTGAAAGCGAACATACGTAGCAGGACGATTTCCAGCTCCAAGCGCTAATAGGTGGCGGTATGTTTCCATCGATTTTGGTCGTCGATGACGAACCATCGATTCTGGCCTCTTTGGGAGGGCTCCTGATCGATGAAGGCTATGAAGTCATTACGGCGAACAATGGCTATGAAGCCCTGAAGATTATTGAAACGCAAGCACCGGACCTTGTGTTACTGGATATTTGGATGCCGGGGATGGATGGCATCGAGATCCTAAAGGAGTTGAAGCAGGCGCATCCCTATATTCCTGTTGTCATCATCACCGGTCATGGCAATATAGAAACGGCTGTCAAAGCCACGAAAATTGGTGCTTTCGATCTTATCGAGAAACCAATTTCTTTCGACAAGGTCGTTTTGACCATAAACAATGCGTTAAATTTTCAGCGCCTTGAAGAAGAAAACCAGTATCTGCGTAAAAAAGCGATTGAGAAGCATTCCATTGAGGGCGGCAGTCCCTCGATCCAGGTGTTGAGAAAAGAGATTGCCGTTGCTGCACCAACAGACAGCTGGGTCCTCGTAACCGGCGAAAACGGCACCGGAAAGGAATTGGTGGCAAGGACACTCTACCAACTGAGCAATCGAGTAGATCAGCCATTCGTCGATGTCAACTGCGCAACTCTGCCGGCTGATCGCATCGACAGGGAACTGTTCGGTTACGAAAAGAACGTCTTTCCTGAACACCCGAATCGGAAACGCGGTAAGTTTGAGATTGGCAACAACGGCACCCTTTTTTTAGACGAAGTCGGAGACATGGATCTCTCAAGTCAGGCCAAAATTCTGCGGGTCCTTCAAGAACATCAGTTTCAGAGAATGGGAGGCGGTCGAACCATCTCGGTGGATATCCGGATCATTGCATCCACCAACAAAGATCTTCCACAAGAAATCTCGAATGGCAACTTTCGCGAAGATCTTTTTCATCGTCTGAACGTGATCCCTATCCGAGTGCCAAGCCTCCGGGAGCGAAAAGAAGACATTCCTATTCTAATCAACACCTTTCTGAAGGAAGCCGCCGTCTATGCCCGCGAATTGCCGAAGGACATTCATCCCAATGCGGTTGCGCTGCTTTGCGACTATCACTGGCCTGGAAATGTGAGAGAGTTGAAAAATCTCATTGAAAGGCTTTCCATCAGCGTCGAGGAGGGGACGATCACCAGAGAACATATCCTGGCCTCCCATCCGTTTAACCGTTGCCGTGGTGAGGAACTCCCACTGACTCCTCAGAGCCTGTTGCGATTTACGGATTTAAAGGAAGCCCGCCACGCATTCGAAGAATTGTTTCTTGCGTCAAAGCTCAGGGAAAATAATAACAATATCTCCAAAACTGCAAAAGCAATAGGTGCCGGAAGAGGTTACCTTCACAAAATCATCAAAAGGATGTCAGACAGGACGCCCCATTGAGAGTCATTGCCGGCAGATACAAGGGGCGAAGACTTTTTACCCCCAGTGACAATCGAATTCGACCGACATCGGACCGCCTCCGGGAGCGGTTGTTCAGTATCCTTTCCAATCAAACACCTGGCAGCCGGGTTCTGGATCTGTATGCGGGCACCGGCGCCTTGGGAATTGAAGCAATCAGCCGCGGTGCAGCATCTGCAACCTTTGTGGATATCAGCAAAGACGCACTGACGGTCATAGAGAAAAATATCGCGCAGCTTGACCTTCAATCCGTGGCCCAGATCCTGCGATGGGATATCCGCTCCTCTCTTCATTGTTTACAGAGTGTATCCTTGCCCTTCGATATTGTTTTCATGGACCCACCTTACGAAGAAGAATTGGTTGTCATGACGCTACGCCATTTGGTTGACTGCAAGGCACTGTCCTCGGGTGCCCTCATCGTCGCCGAGCATCATGTCCGTGAACCGATTTTGGAGATTCCAAATATCCTGAAACCGACCGACCAGCGGCGACAAAGAAAATCCCTTGTGTCGTTTTTTCGCTATATGCTATGAGGGTTTGACTGTTACCCCTGTGATTTCTGAGACTTAGTTTGTAGGGGTTCATCGTGCTTTCCGGAGATCGATATTCATGAAATTACCCCTGACACCCAGTGCATGCAGATCGAAATGGTTTTTCCTCGGCTCCCGGTCGGACGGGGTAGGGGTATCTCCTGCCGGAGGCCGATGTCGATTCCACGGGCTTCGACACTACCGAGGCGGGCGCTCTACAGAGATGCCATCGACAAGTGCAACTCCTGGCGGTGTTTGACATGAAGCGGCTTGCCATCTATCCAGGCTCTTTTGATCCCGTCACCAATGGGCATATCGATATCATTACCCGGGGGCTTAAACTTTTTGATCGCATCACCGTCGGCATTCTTCACAATCCTTCCAAATCCCCCCTGTTCACTGTCAGCGAACGCATGGATATGCTGAGGGAAAGCCTGAAGCATTGTTCCAATGTCGAAATTGATACCTTCGACGGCCTTCTGGTGGATTATGCCGCTGAAAAAGGGGCCCACGCGATACTCAGAGGGATGCGGGCGGTATCGGATTTTGAGTATGAATTCCAGCTGGCCCTAATGAACCGGCGGTTGAATAGAAACATCCAGACTGTCTTTTTGATGACCGGTATGCGGTGGATCTTCACCAGTTCATCGATCATTAAGGAGGCCGCCCGGTTCGGGGGAAACATCAACGGAATGGTGCCCGCCCTTGTCAACGCCAAGCTCAAAGAGAAATTCGAAACCCACACCACGGCACCCTAGTTATGGATCTCTGGCAGCTACATGTTTTTTGCAAGGTCGTCGAGACCCGCAGCTTCTCCAAAGCAGGCATGCTCGTGCATCTCTCCCAGCCTACGGTCAGCAGCCACA
>JASFIA010000480.1:0-3145 GCA_050122915.1 Desulfobacterales bacterium
ACGGTTATCGTCACCGCTGTGCCGGTTTTGTTGGCCGGTGGTCCGATTGAGCCGACCGTCAGGGAGATGTTGGCTACATTGGCCAACAAGGAAGGGGGTGAAATGCCGGACATGTTGGACGACTGCCTCAAAATAATGGCCTGCCACGGCGCCATTCGTGCCCGACAGGCACTCGACGCAAGAGAAATCCGGCGCCTTCTGGCCCAACTCGACGACTGCCGGAACCCATCCCACTGCCCCCATGGAAGGCCCACATGGATCGAGTGGCCCTTAAAAGACATCGAGAAAGCCTTTGGTCGCTCCACCCCCCCCAGGACGACCTACCCCACCTGACACCACCGGACCATCGACCGGCGATCGACCCCTCTGCAGCCGCTGTAAACCGTCACAACCCCTAAAGATCCTTGGACGAATCACCGATGGTAGATCTTTGGGTAACCCTGTGGGCAGCGAATGAATGATATTCAAAGCAATAAATGTTTTTTATTGACAATACGGTTGTTTTTTAGAATAAATATCCACATTCAATTTAGTAATCATTAAAGTTTTTGCATCATTCCCTCCCCCGGGGCCCCCCCCCGAATTGACTGTTAACCATAGGAGACTGTTTTGAAAGGAGGATTAGGTATGGCAGCCCGTTCTATGAGGGTAGGAGGATGGATGGTGGCCGTCTCGTTGGGAGTGCTGTTGCTGTCCGCACCGGCCATGGCCGGCGGCATCAGCCTGCTCGAGCACAGCACCAAGGGTCTCGGCGTCTCCTTTGCCGGCGGCATCGCCGCGGACGAAGCCTCGACCATTTTCTACAACCCGGCCGGTTTGACCCGGCTGCAAAAGCCTGAAGCCCAGGCCGCAGGGCATGTGATTTTCATTACCGCTGATTTCGATGACAAAGGGTCCTCTTTCAACCTCCCTGCGGCGTTTGGGGGAGGAGACATGACCGGCAAACAGCACACGGATGCGGGGGAGACCGTCTTTGTTCCCAGCTTTTTCGCCAGCATCCCCTTTACCGATCGCTTCGTTGCCGGCATCGGGGTGCACGCGCCCTACGGCCTCGCCACCGAATACGACGACAAATGGACCGGCCGCTACCACGCCATCAAGTCCGAACTCATCACCGTCAATGTCAACCCCAGCTTCGGCATCAAACTGACCAACTGGCTGTCCGTCGGCGCCGGGTTGAGCTTCCAGTATGCCGATGCCGAATTGACCAATGCGGTGGACTTGGGCACCATCGGGGCCCTGGGCGGGGTTCCCGGAGCCGCTCCGGGCAATCTGGACGGCAAGGCCAAGGTCACCGGCGACGACTGGGGCTACGGCTGGAACGCCGGGGTCATGATATCCCCGACCAGCCGAACCCGGTTCGGCGTCAACTACCGCTCCGAGATCGACCACACCCTGGAAGGAAACTATAAACTGAATGCCAACGACCTCGGAAACGCCATCGCGGGGGGCGTCGGGCTCCAGGACAAGCAGGATGTGGAGGCGACGGTGGAGCTTCCCGAAACCCTCTCTTTCCAAGGCTACCACGAGTTCAACGACCAGTGGGCCATCATGGCCGATGTCACCTGGACCAACTACTCCCGGTTGAACGAACTGGTCATCGAACTCGAGAGCGGGGTCGACAGCACCACCACCTTCGGCTGGGACGATACCTGGCGCTACGCCCTGGGTATCAACTACAAACCCATCCAGAATCTGGTGATCCGGGCCGGTGGGGCCTACGACGAATCCCCGGTTCCCAACAAGCGAGAGCGAACCCCCCGCGTCCCCGACGACGACCGGATCTGGGGCTCGATCGGTGTCGGCTACACCTGGTTCGACCGGCTCACGGTGGATTTCTCCTATGCCCACCTGTTTATCGGCGACAACGTAAAGATCGACAAAACCGCGGAGGTGGGTGACGCCGGAAACGAAAATTTTCTCCGGGGCAACCTCGTGGGTGAATACGAGGCTTCCGCCGACATCGTCGGCCTGCAGGTACGCTACTTGTTTTAGCGGCAAGCCCTAACATTCAAAAGGGCAGCCGCCGCCGTCGGGCGGGGCTGCCCTTTTTCCATTTTGGGAGACGAAAGGTGAATCCACCGTCCCGGCCGGGGCTGTCGGTTACTGGGAAGCGGGGGCGGGGGTCGGCGGCGCCGCCGCGGCCTGTTCCGGCTTCCAGACCACGAGATAGCTGATCTTGCTTCCGGTGATTGGGTCCCCGATCTCCTTCACCACGCAGAAGATCAGCTCTTTCTGGCCGTCGTTGTTGGGATCGGCATAATCGTAGTCGCTGATGTATCCGGTAAAGTACCGGGTTCTCCACAGGGGCTGGAGGCCGATGTTGTCCCACTGGAGGCACTCGAACCGGCCCTTGGTGAACGACCGGAGCCGCTCGAAAACCCCCCCGGTCTGATCGTGGTTCATGACCACGAGAACCTCCTGCTTCCCGTCGCCGTTCACGTCGTCGATAATGACCCGCTGGGCAAGCCAGTCCCTGGACATGGGTTCGGGGTCCGGGTTGGCGCGGCTTTCCCTTTGTAGCTGGACATACTCCTCGGAGGGGACCAGGTAGTCGGACCGCCCCCCATAGCGGTCGGCGCTGGTCCATTCCTCCCTGCCGTTGGGCATGGTGATCCTCAGTTTTTCGCCCTTGACGAAAGAGACCACCACCGGCTCCCCGGTGTGCAGCACATCCCCCGTCGCGAAACCGAATACGGTGGACTGGTTGGGGACGAACTGTTTTTCCTGGGGGGAGTAGCGGCCGTCGGACCAGCCCATGGCATACACCGCACCAAACAGAGGGTCCCGGAGTCCCCCCTGCTGACCATAGAGGACCCGTTCGCCGGAAACCGGATCCGGCACCGCCCGGAAATACCACCGGGAATTCTTCTCTATCGTGGCGAATTGGGCGCCGTCCCACTCCATCACAAAGGAGTCGGGCCTGAATTTGTCGTCCCGGGCGGAAATGAACAGCTCCTCGATCCCGTTGCCGTTCAGGTCCGCGGTGTCGACGCCGAAAACGGTCACCCAGTGGTCCAGGGGTATCTCACTCACCCGCTGCATGCCGCCGCCGGCCTCCATCCGGTAGACGTAAATCGTCTCCCGGCCGGCCATGACCACTTCGACCTTTTGATCTCCGTCCACATCCCCGACGGCGATGGCG
>JASFIA010000481.1:0-3124 GCA_050122915.1 Desulfobacterales bacterium
TCTCCGCAATCACCGATCTTTCAACGAGGGGAGAACCCGTCGACCTCGTGACCCTCTCGGATCGGTTGAAGGTCAAGGGCGAATTGGAGACGGTCGGCGGGGTCAGCTTTCTGTCCAAGCTGATCGAGTCCGCCCCCTTTGCCGTCAATGCCCCCCACTATGCCCGAATCGTCCATGAGAAGGCGGTGCTTCGGCGACTCATCGATACCGCCAACCGGATCACACGGACGTGCTTCGAGGCCGGAAAGGAGATGGATGAAATTGTCGATTTTGCTGAATCCGCCATCTTTGAAATCTCTGAAAACAAGGGCAGCCAGGCCTTTATTCCTCTCCGACAACTGATCGACGTCAACATCGACATGTTGGAGGAACGCCAGGGCAACAAAGCACTGGTAACGGGGGTCGAGACGGGGTTTTCCGATCTCGACAGCCTGACCTCCGGCCTTCAGCCCTCGGATCTCATCATTCTGGCCGCACGGCCCAGCATGGGAAAAACCGCTCTGGCGCTCAATCTCGCCCGCAATGCCGCCATCGCCGCCAATTCGGCCGTCGCCATATTTTCTCTGGAGATGTCCAAGGAGCAGCTGTCCATGCGCATGCTATGCTCCGAGGCGCAGGTGGATTCATTTCGCCTCAGGGGCGGCTTCCTCAGCACCGACGACTGGGAACGGCTCACCCATGCGGCCGACGTCCTGTCCACAGCCCCCATTTTTATCGACGATTCGGCGGATGTAACATCAATGGATATACGCGCCAAGGCCAGACGGCTGAAGATGGATCACGACCTCAGCCTGGTGATCATCGATTATCTCCAGCTCATGAAGGGCCGCAGCGGTATCGAACGAAGAGATTTGGAGATTTCCGAGATCTCCAGATCCCTCAAATCCCTTGCGAAGGAACTCAACGTCCCAGTGCTGGCCCTCTCCCAGCTGAACCGCAAGCTGGAGGAACGAAACGACAAGCGCCCCAAACTCTCAGACCTGAGGGAATCCGGAGCCCTTGAGCAGGATGCAGACGTCGTTATGTTTATATACAGAGACGACGTCTACAACAAAGACGAAAACAACCCAAACCGAGGAACGGCGGAAATCATTGTGGCCAAGCACCGCAACGGACCAATCGGCGATGTAACCCTGACGTTCAGGGGTGCCTCGACGCGATTTGAAAACCATGCTCAGGACCCATACTCCCGGCAGAACGCCTGATGCCACAGATGACTTTCGGGATGTTGCCATCCTATGGACGCCGCCAGTCCCCCGAAGAACCAGACCCGATTCCACTCGGTCTTGATTCGTCCGGTTCGGGTCGGCATCATCCTATCCCCACCATCCACCCATGAAACGTGTCCACGGACATACGACGGGCTTAAAACCGGATCAAATCAAGCGGTTGGAGCGCCTCTACCGACGGCGTGTCCCCCCTCAATCCATTCTGTCCTACGAGTTGGCCAAGGATATGGGACGGCTATCCAGGGAAACCGGACGCCAGATCGGTCTATTGATCGATCGGACCGGCCGGGTTGCCACCGTCCTCGTCGGAGACAGTCAAAAGATCGTCATACCGGATCTCAGCGACTACCGGGTGGCGCCAGGCCGGCTCCGGGGGCTGAGATGCATCCATACCCACCTCGACCGCGAGCCCCTTACTAAAGATGACCTGACCGACCTTGCCCTTCTCCGCTTGGATCTCATGGCCGCCGTTACCGTCTCGGACCAAGGTATTCCGGACCACATTCTCGCCGCCCACGTGCTACCGGGAGAGAGGGGGCTCACCAGCCATCGGCTACTGGACCCGATTCTGCCCTCACAGCCCGACATCGGCTGTCTGTCCCTGATTCATGCCCTCGAATCGGAACTGGCCCAGAGGATAAAGGTTCAGGCCGCCGGCAAGGGCAGTGAGCAGGCCCTTCTGGTCAGTGTCGCCACCACCTCACGAAAAGAGGCGCTGGCCTCTCTTCAGGAGCTCAGGGAGCTGGCCATCACCGGGGGCATCACCATCATCGACAGCATCCTTCAGATGCGCCAGCGGGCAGACTCACGGTTTCTCATGGGTTCCGGGAAATTGAAAGACTTAGCGATCGAGGCTCTGCAGAAAAACGCCACTCTGGTCATTTTCGACCAGGAGCTCAACCCGTCCCAGATCCGGTCCATCACCGAACAAATTGAATTAAAGGTCATCGACCGCACCCAGCTGATTTTGGACATCTTCGCCCAGAGAGCACGATCCCGGGAGGGAAAACTCCAGGTCGAACTGGCCCAGCTCAAATACCTCCTACCGCGTCTCGTCACTAAAAACACGGCCATGTCCAGACTTACCGGAGGCATCGGTGGACGAGGGCCCGGCGAAACCAAGCTCGAAATCAACAGGCGCCGGGTTAGAGAGCGGATCACACGGCTGGAAAAATCCCTCCGCAGCGTCCAGAGCCACCGCAGTCGGCAGCGCTCCCGACGCGAAAAGCGTCGGCTTCCCGTCGTCTCGATCATCGGCTATACCAATGCCGGAAAATCCACCCTTCTCAACACCCTGACCCGGAGCGACGTCAGCGCTGAAAACCGTCTCTTCGCCACCTTGGATCCCTCAAGCCGCCGGCTTAAATTTCCGCGGGATATGGAGGTCATCATAACCGATACGGTGGGCTTCATCCGGGACCTTCCCAAAGAGCTGATGGTCGCTTTTCGGGCAACCCTCGAAGAATTGGAAGCCGCGGACCTGCTGCTCCATGTGATCGACATCAGCACCCCTAACGCCGAACAGCACATCCAGTCCGTCGAACGTATCCTGGAAGACCTCCATCTTGACCACATACCCTGCATCCGGGTGCTCAACAAATCGGATCGGGTGACCAGCGAGGCGCTGTCGCCCATTCAACGCCGATTGAAAGGCACCCCCGTTTCCGCTCTGAACCGCCGAACCCTTGCCCCGCTTCTAATACAGATGGAATCGATTCTCACGGGCCTGAATCTGACGCCGGCCTGGCCTTCGGGAACCGTCACCACCGATGCACCGTGAGTCCGAAGCGCCCGGTATCCACCAGCGCAGGGGCGGGGAGTCCACGAAAAAGGATTTGACCTACTGATGGTATCCAGGGTATTCGTTTTCTCTTATGGCATACGAAACCATCAGG
>JASFIA010000482.1:0-3113 GCA_050122915.1 Desulfobacterales bacterium
AAGGTTCGCGAAGCCCTTTTGGCGCCCAACGGCTATCTTCATGCCGCATCGGTAGTGGGCCTTGCCGATACCGCCTGCGGCTATGGCACCATGGTCCGGCTGCCAGAGGGTGCAAGAGCCTTTACGACCATCGAGTTGAAATGCAATTTTATCGGTACCGCGGCAGCCGGGCGGCTGACCTGCCGTGCACACCCTGTCCACTTGGGGCGCCTTACCCAGGTATGGGACGCATCGGTCCGCTCTGAAGAAAAAGACAAGGTCATTGCCCATTTCAGGTGCACCCAGATGATTCTCTTCGAGGATCCGCACACCTCAAGGGACGGATCGATTCAGACGGGTTGCGGACCAGAGCAGGGTAGGGTATGATCGGCTCTGAGCCGAAGGAGGGCCCGAGATATGATTCGCGTATTCAAATGCCTGCTGCATGCTGGTGTCTTTGCCGCCGGCATCGCCGCATTGACCCATATAGACTTTTTCAGCTGGGAGCTGCCTAAAGGACTTCTAATGCCCCTGCTCGGGATGGGCTTTCTGGTCTATCTCGTGGCCTTCGTGGTAACGGGGGGGTATCGGAGCTTCGTCCCCGCGTCAAAGCCGTCTGAGTGACCCTCAAGAGTGATCGATGCAAACGCAACACACCTTGGAAATCTTCTCCGACTACGTCTGACCCTGGTGCTATTTCATTACCGGGCGTATTGACAGACTTCGTCAAACATTTCCAGTGTCCATCCGATGGACAGCCTTTCCCTTGCACCCAGACACCCCCGAAGAAGGCCGAACTCTTGAAGACCTCTTTTCCGGACGACCAATTCATGTTCCGGACATGGTGGACCATCTGCGGCGAACCGCCAGAGCCCTGAACCTTCCCTTTGGAGACCGGAAACGGACCTTCAACAGTCGCCTCGCCCAGGAGCTTGGAAAATGGGCGGAATCGGAGAAAAAGGGGGATGCCTACCACCGTGCGGTGTTTCTGGCCTATTTCAGGGACGGCCGGAACATCGCGAAACCCTCTGTTTTGAAGGATATTGCGGCGTCCGTCGGGCTGCCGGGAGATGTTGGGGAGGAAATTATCGCTTCCCGCCGGTTTCGGGACGCGGTGGATAGTGACTGGGCCCGATCCCGGACACTAAAGGTGACAGCCGTTCCCAGTTTCAGATGGAAGGGGCAATGGCTGGTCGGGGCCCAGCCCTATGAGCGGCTTTTGGAATTCATATCCGGCGGTCCCCCTTAAGGTCCTGTCATCGCCATCCGCCTGGTCGGCGGCACACCAATGCCCATCCGATCTATCGCCCAGGGATAGGCACCTTGGCTCCAATATGGGGTCGGTGGCCAAGGACAACCGGGATGTCGGGAGCACTCAGGGGGTTTTTTCGGTGACGGCTTTGCCGGCGGCCCGCTTCCTCGACGCCCGTGCTTTCGATTTGCCAGGGGCTTTCTTCGGAGGGTGGGCATTGGATGCCTTCCCACGGCCAACGGGCGGCGTTTTCGCCCCAGACCGGCTGCTGACGGCCGTTTGTTTCGGCGCCTTTGCCGCTGGCTTTCGGGACGCCAACAGTTCGTCCTGCAGATCCAGCTGAAAGCGCACGGGCCCCCGGGCCTTACCGTCGTTGAAGCGCGTGTGCAGGGCGTACTTGGACGTGGGGTGGGACCAAGAGGTTGCAATGGCAACGTGGCCCTTCGGGAAAGGAGCGGTTTCCACATCGATGAAATCCAGGGGAGCAAGCGCCGTTTCCGGCTCCACGAGATCGTCGTTGAGTCCGTAGCAGATTTGCCAGGGCACCTTGCGTTCTTTGATCCGGTGAAGATTCAGTTCTCGGCCGAACATGGTGATGGGCAGCGTCCCGGTCGCGGAGATCGGGATGTTGTAGGACGCATAGCTCATTTCGGTAATGCCCATGGGCAGATCGCTCCGCTCGTAGGTCAGCCAGTAGTTCAAGGCCGCCGCGGTTTTATTGATCGGCGCAGGCTGTCCGTCCTCGTCGGAGTGGCCAAGGAGCATCATATCCCGCCACAGCGCCAGCAGCGGCGATTCGGTTTCGATGCTCTTCAACTTGTAGATCCACCCCATCAGCGTGCCGTCGGCCACCCGAATTCCACTGGGCAGCATTTTGGTTCCGTAAGCCAGGTCGTTGAAGGCTTTAGGCAATGTTTTCAGAAATTGGGTCAATCCGCGACTCCGTGTACCATCCATAGGAGCCACACAGGTGATGAGCGCATCCACCACATCATCGAGTTTGCCGCTGAGTAGATCGCAAAGAGCTGTATATCCGCCCTGGCAGTATCCATTCAACGTTACCGGCGCATCGTGGCGAGCAGCCAGACGGCTACAGAAGCGATGGTTGTCCAGGGCATCGTCTTCGGGCATCATTCCCTGCACGGCCTCGTGAGCGGCAATATCCTTCAGGACCCTCACATAGGTGGGAATGCCCTGATTGGCAAAGGCATGAGCGTAGCTTCTGCGGTCACCCGGCAGGAAAGAGAGAATATTGGCCCCCAGAACGAAGGGGGGGATGATCAGCAGGGGCTTTCCGTCTGTTGCGGGCTCGACGGCGGGATCGGTGGGCAGTACCTGATAGAGAATGAACCGATCGGTCTCGTCGATTTTACTTGAGGCCGGCTGGCGTTCGAAGTGAAAGCCGAATTCATCCTCGACGGCATCGATGGCCTGGGGGAATTCGTGGACCAAACGGTTCATCAGTGCGGCCATCCGATGATTGAGATCATAGACAGGGCCGCAGTCTCCGTTGACCAGACACGGCGAGGCCGGCTCGATCTCTTTCTCAAAAAAATGGCGGGCCGCCTCGAGGCCGGCCGAAAGCGCCCGACCGGCCAGATCCACATTCATGGTGCCCAGCTTCAGATAGGTCGACCAGTTTTCAGCCGGGGTCCGCGACCAGACCCGTTCACTTTCCAGGCGGTTGAAATAATGGCTGGCCAGGAGGAACGGAATGGTGAAGGCGTTGGTGTACTTGGCGACGGCTGCGCTGGCGTTTTGAAGCGCAAGCAAGCCGTCAAGGGCGGCAGCCGTCTGCTGGTAGGCAGCATCCGAAGCGGTTGTCAAAATTCTCCCCCTTTTTCGTGTCGCAATATACCGGCGGCTGGAGCGGCGGGGTCGT
>JASFIA010000483.1:0-3112 GCA_050122915.1 Desulfobacterales bacterium
CAGGGCACTGAACCTGATCATGGCCCACTACGGCGGGTCGGGGGGAGTGTACCGGGAGGCCGATCTCCAACGGACGGCGGTCGTGCGGGTTCGAATCACCGGCATCAGCGGAAAGCAGTCTCCGGCCCCGGCGAGCAGGTCTGCCGATGTCGTCCCCGGGGCATCGTCTTGATGATTCCGTCAACGGATTCCGCTCCCCGGGAAACGGCCGGCACCGACCCCTATCCTGCCGGGGAGGTGAAAACCCTGGCCGAAGCGTTTTTTGACGGCCCCCGGGGAAGTCACGACTGGGAGCACACGCTGCGCGTCTGTGGTCTTTGCCGCCGCATCGGTCCCATGGAGGGGGCGGAAATGCCGGTCCTGCTGTCGGCGGCCTATCTCCACGATATCGGGCGGGGGCACCAGGACCGAAGCCGGGGAGCGGTGTGCCACGCGGAAAAAGGCGTCGCGCTTTCCCGGGGACTTCTTAAATCCCTGCTCTTGACCCGGTCACAGATCGATGCCATCCTTCACTGCATCGCCGCCCACCGATACAGGGGCGGAGAAGAGCCTCGGTCCACGGAGGCTCGGGTGCTTTTCGACGCAGACAAACTCGATGCCATCGGCGCCGTGGGGATCGCCAGGACCTATCTCTTCGCCGGGGAACAGGGTGCCATGCTCCACAACCCGGACCATCGCATCGACGGTACCAAACCCTACACCCGAGATGATACCGGATACCGGGAGTATCGGCTCAAGCTCTCCAAGATCAGGGGTCGCATGCTGACGGATGCCGGCAGGAGGATGGCCGAGGATCGCCACCGGTTCATGGTTGCGTTCTTCGATCGATTTCTCGATGAACTGTCCGCAATCCGCTGAAATTCCTTTTCCTTCCCAGATGACTTATTGTCGGCAGCGGGCAGTTGTGATACATCATTGCTGCTTGTTTCCTCCCGTCGTCGTGCCATTGCCCGCTTAAACCCGCCAGACAGAAAGGAGAGTCGTCGGACGCGTCGGCGCTCTGTCCGCCGAGCGGCATCCGGTGCACCAAGGCCATGTCCATCAACACCGTCGATCAAGTTGACAATGCGGTCGCCGTCAAAAACATTCTCGTCAGCGTGTCCGATAAATCCGGTTTGGAGGCCTTCATACCCGGGCTTGTGTCCGCCTGCGATGGCCTGAAGATCTTTTCCACCGGCGGTACCTTCGGGCGAATCCGTGAAATCTTGGGGGACCGGGCCGATTCCCTGTTGACCCAGGTCTCCGACTACACCGGCCAGCCCGAGACCCAGGGGGGGCTCGTCAAGACGCTCGATTTCAAAATCTATCTGGGGCTCCTCACCGAGACCTACAATCCGGCCCACCAAAGGGATCTGGCCCGCACCGACAGCGTGCCGATCGACATGGTGATCGTCAACCTCTACCCTTTCGAACAAACGGTTGCCCGGGCGGATGTGACACCGGAGATGGCCAGGGGGAACATCGACATCGGCGGTCCCTGCATGATCAGGGCGTCGGCCAAGAACTTCATCAGGGTGGCCTCGGTGGTGGATCCGTCGGACTATGGCCGAATCCTCCAAGAATTGGAGAAAACGCGGGGCATGACGTCTCTGGACATGCGCTTTGCCTTGGCCCAGAAGGCTTTTCGTCATACGGCCGCTTATGATCGCGCCATTGCAGACTACCTGGCCGCAATCGGTGTCGCGGAGGCACGGGCCTGCTATTCGGTTCGGTGATCCGGCGTTGCCGAGACGGCCGGCGACGGCGCCGCCTCATCACTCGGTCGTTCCAGCGAAATGCCGTACGATAAATGGGAACGATTATCCTTTCCGGAGGAGGGAAAACCAATGGCTGATACTCTCAAAGAAATGTACCGGACCATCGTCAAGGACCACTTTCCGCCGAGGATGGAAATTGCCTTCGTGGACGATGACGACAAGCGCCAGACCCTTTTTTTCGAGCGGGTTGCCTGGACGATCGACGGGGAGGCCAGAGGGCTGCGCTACGGAGAGAACCCCGGCCAGGAGGCGGCCCTCTATCGTCTGGTCAACGGGAACCTGGTCCTGGCCGATACCCGCACCCTTCAGCCGGGGCGGTATCTGGCCTCGGATATTGAACTGCTCCAATCCGGCAAGCATCCCGGCAAAACGAACCTCACCGACGCCGACAACGCCCTCAACATTCTTCGTTATTTCGAGGATTCCCCCACGGCGGTGATCGTCAAGCACAACAATCCCTGCGGCGTGGCCCAATCCGGAAGGTTAGAGGATGCTTACCTCAGGGCATATATGGCCGACCGGGTTGCCGCCTTCGGAGGCTGTATCGCCTTAAACCGGCCCGTAGACAGGGCCACGGCGGAGGCGGTGGCGGATCAGTATGCCGAAGTGGTGGTGGCGCCGGAATTTGAGGACGGCTGCCTGGACATCCTCGGGCGTCGGAAAAACCTACGGGTGATACGGATTCGCGCCATGGAACGGCTTCGGGAATTCGTGGGAGAGCGGGTGGTGGACTTCAAGAGTCTCATCGACGGCGGAATCATCGCCCAGTGGTCCTTTGCCCCGAGGAGCCTCCGGGCCGCCGATTTGAAACTGGCCGCCTCCGAGCACCAGGGCAGATCCTACTCCATCGATCGAGAGCCCACCGCTGCGGAATTGGAGGATCTACTCTTTGGATGGCTAGTGGAGACGGGGGTTTCCTCGAACTCGGTGATATACGTCAAAGACCGATGCACCGTGGGTATCGGCACGGGCGAACAGGATCGCGTCGGTGTCGCCGAAATCGCCAGGGATAAGGCTTACCGGAAACTGGCCGACCGCTATTGCTTCGAGGAATTGGGGATCTCATACAACGAACTGGACGACCCGGACAAAAAAGCCGCTATCGATTCACGGGTCCGGGAGGAAAAAGGCGGCCTGCCGGGGTCGGCCATGGTGAGCGATGCGTTTTTTCCATTCAGGGACGGTGTCGATGTTGGCCTGGAGGAAGGGGTCAAGGCCGTGGTGCAGCCGGGTGGGGCGATGAATGACTGGAGCGTGATCGAGGCATGCAACGAGGCCGGTGCGACCATGGTGTTTACGGGGCAGCGCTGTTTCAAACATTGAGGGTGTCGCCATTCGACGGCCTCTCCCGATCG
>JASFIA010000484.1:0-3111 GCA_050122915.1 Desulfobacterales bacterium
TCAAAGACGAGATCGACGCCTTCCTCGAGAAGGAGATGGAAACCTACCGGCAAAACTACCGGGTCCTGACTCCATCCGGCGACAGCCGTTGGATCGAGGACCGAACCTCGGTGGTCAGGGACGACACGGGGAAAAAAACCCATCATCAGGGGATACTGGTGGACATCACCGAGAGGACCCTGGCCGAAAAGGCGCTGGCCACCAGTGAAGAAAAATACCGGAGAATCATCGAAACCACCGGCCAGGGATTCGTAATGATGGACGAAAATCTGATCATCCTTGACGTCAACGAAGCCTACTGCAGGATGCTCGGCTACTCGCGGCTTGAGTTGGTCGGCAAGTCGCCCTTCGATCTGGCCACCCCGGAATTTCGCCGTTTTCTGGAGTCCAACCGGCGGCAGTTGCTGGCCTCCGAGGATCGAGACTTCGAAGGGAACATGGTTGCCAAATCCGGTAGAACCGTCCCGGTGCTCATCCACGGCAACACCCTGAGGGACGATGGCGGTCGCTCCCTGGGCAACATCGCTTTCGTCACCGATCTCACCCAGCAGAAACAATCGCTTCTTCTTGCCGCGGAGGTTCAGCGCCATCTGCTGCCCCAAACCGGCCCCCGCTTGGACGGACTGGAGGTGGCCGGTCGAAGCCTGCCCTGCGACGAAATCGGCGGTGACTATTTCGATTTCATCACCAGAGGGGAGGGAGGAAGCGGTCCTGTCTGCCTGGTGGTCGGGGACATCACCGGCCATGGAGTGGACGCGGCCCTTTTTATGACGGCCTCCAGATCTTTTCTGAGACTCAGGGCCTCCCAGCCCGGATCCAACACCCAAATCATCTCGGACATGAACCGCCATCTGTCCTCCGATGCGGATGTGACAAGCCGGTTTATGACCCTGTTCTTCATGGTGGTCGAGCCCGAACAGCATCGGATCCGCTGGGTTCGGGCCGGTCACGATCCGGCGATGGTCTACAGTCCGGAAGACGACCGCTTCCACGAGCTCAAAGGCTCCGGCATCGCCCTGGGCCTCAACCCGAACTATCGCTACGAAGAAAACAGTTATCACGACCTGACAGCTGGCCAGATCATCGCCGTCGGAACCGACGGCATTTGGGAGGCTCGAAACCCCGACGGAAAGATGTTCGGAAAAGACCGATTGTGCCGTATCATCCGGGAAAACCAGAAGGAAAGCGCCGACACCATTCTCAACCGGGTGTACGACGCCCTTTCCCGCTTCCAGGACGGCAGCCGAACCGAGGACGACATGACCCTTGTCATCGCCAAGGCAACCCCCCCTGCCGCACCCTGATCCATACGCGGGTAGATGCGGTTTTTTGGGGCGATTCTGCCAGCGGGTGTCGGCCTGACGCTGCCCCCCCACTCTCCATGCCATGTGACAGACGGCAAATCCTGCATTACCATCCCTGGACCGATTAGGTGTTGGACTGTCATTTCCCCGACAGTCTCCTGATTCACTGACGTTTGAGATCCGACATATGCCATGGCCCCAACATCCCTGAACGCCTATCGTTTGTCCTGGGTTCGGCAGATCGCCGACATCCCCTCGGCTGCCTGGGATCGCCTCGCCCGGCCAAGTGCCGTTCCTTTCCTGGAATGGAACTGGCTTCGGCTGATGGAGTCGTCCGGCAGCGCGACACCCGACAGGGGGTGGATGCCCCTGCATCTGACCGTCTGGTCCGATGATCGCCTCGTGGCCGCAGCTCCCCTATACGTCAAAGGAAACAGCACCGGCGAATTCGTTTTCGACCACGTTTGGGTGGACGTTGCCGAGCGGTTGGGGGTGCCCTATTACCCCAAGCTAATCGGAATGAGCCCTTTTACGCCGGCATCGGGGTATCGCTTTCTTGTGGACGACGGGGAGGACGAGGGGCAATTGACCCGTCTCATGGTGCAAGCCATCGAAAATTTCTGCCGGTCCCAAGGCCTGTCGGGATGCAGCTTCCACTATGTGGACCCTGGATGGCGGAAACTCATGGAAGCCCAGGGCTTTCGCCCCTGGCTGCACCAGAGTTTCTCCTGGTTCAACCAGAGCTACCGCTGCTTCGATGATTTCCTGGCCCGGTTCAAGGCCAACCAGCGGCGAAACATTCGACGCGAGCGAAAGGCAATGGCCGATCAGGGCATATCCATGGCCGCCTTTCACGGAGACCAGATTCCCGAGGCCTTTTTCCCTCTCATGTATCGATTGTACAGCAAGACCAACGATCAGTTCGGCATCTGGGGATGCAAATACCTGACCCCTGACTTCTTCGATCAGCTCTACGATCATTTCCGGCAACGTCTGTTGTTCACAGCGGCCTTCAACGGGGACCATCGCGACCTGCCCGTCGCCATGGCCATGCTATTGACCAAAAGAGACCGGCTCTACGGGCGTTATTGGGGAACGGTCAAAGAGGCCAATGCCCTCCATTTCAACACCTGCTACTACCAGCCCATTGAATGGGCCATCGAGCGGGGCGTCCGGCAGTTCGACCCCGGTATCGGGGGGTTCCACAAAATCAGGCGTGGATTCGAGGCGGTACCCAATTTCAGCCTTCACCGGTTTTTCGACCCCCGGCTCCAGCAGATTATGGACAACCATATCCACCAAATCAACGCCCACGAAATACAGGGCATCGACGCCATCAATCAAAAAATACCCTTTTCCTCCCGAACCGCATCAGACGGCTGACAACGGCCGCATCATCCGCGCTTCTCCGATGGGAGGCGACTGTCAGCGTCGGCAGGGATCGGCTGTCGGCAAGCTGTCGGATGTGCCCGAGCATTATCGCAAGCGGGGTATAGACCGAACGGGTGGATCGGATCGGGCGGTGTTTAAGGGAAGGGAAATTTCTCATCGACACCGCTGGCATCATGGAATGGATACCGACGACCTCCAATCGGCTGGGCGCCTTTTTCCAGTGGCCTATCTGATTGGCTTAGGAAAGATAGGTGATTTGCATGATCGCCGAAGCCATTGTTCTCCAGGACACTGATACCCATGAGGGCAAAGGGTGCATGTCTTCATAGACCTTTCGCCGCCACTCTCTGATCATTTCCGAGGCCGGGGGAACTCCGGAATTCTTTGAGGCGCCCGCCCCCAGAAAAAGCGAGAA
>JASFIA010000485.1:0-3109 GCA_050122915.1 Desulfobacterales bacterium
AGGAATAAACTGCCATAGTCCAAGGGCTCTGGCTTTAGACAGCGCATTCACCTTGTAGCCGCTTTCGATGAGGGGAAGCCAGGACAACTCTTCTGGAAGCCCCGCTTCCTTCAGGGCCTTGAGGATTTCCGGCCGATAGCGCCCCGATCGCTTCAAGGCGGATCTGAAAAAGTCCTTTTCACCGCCTCCGGCGAAACGTTGGATCTCCGATTCCACATGTCGATTCATCGTCATGGGGATGGCATTGTGATTGCCATGGACGACGATGTTTCTTGATGCATAAATTTCAAGAATGCGTCTCGAAATCATGAAACGCAGGTCTTCTTTCTGTTGCACCAGTTTAAAGTCGTCCTTGGGATCGACGTCCAGGATCATTGAATAGGCGTGATCCAGGGACTCGACAGCCCGCTCGAGTTCGCCTTTTTGCCAATAATCCTGGGCCACTCGGCAGTATTCCAGGGCGTCGTCGAGGACCTCTTGATCTGGTTTTCCAACGCCGCTGCCTGACGCATTGCGGGGATCGGATGGTTGGATTGAGGACGGCTTGGATAAGGAACCCGCAGATGGGACCTCGGTCTCATAGATATTCTCATCCAACTCGGTGAGGGCCGGGGGCATCGACTCTGAAGCAATGTCGGCTCCCGGACCGGACGCTGCCGAATCAGAGGGCGGGGGCGATTGAAAATGGCTACATGCCGTTAGAAAAAGAAAGCTGAAAGCGATGCAGATGATTGGGCGCAAATCGATGATTTCCCTTCTTACAAAGAATTGGACGGCGACAGAGTTGCTCTTTGAGAGCCACCCTGCAGAGGTCTTTATACACTGCAGTGCCTTGATGTCAATAAGTTAACGGTATTTCCAACAGCACCAGAGTCAGCAAGAAGAGTCAGTGGGCACCAGGTTTACTATCGGCCAATCATTCCCGGTGCTTTAGATTCCGGTACAGGAACAAGGGGCGGTCGACATCAGTTAAAAAGCGTTTCAGTGTTCTGACTGGCAGCCGCTCTGCATGGTCCGGGTATATATTGAGGGGGAATGATATTTAAAAAACATCGATTTATATAGATATTATTAGAATATAAGAGCTAAAATTTCATTTTTTACAATATTCGCACATAATCAATAAAAATAGCCTAATTGACTTTAACAATTAGATTTGCTAATTAACCGCTCTAAAGATAGAAAGCTTAGTTTGTTGAATTTGCGGTTTCTGTGAATCCGATCTGGGTGTAGTTACGTACCGAACGGATGCAGAAGGGCCAGCGTAGCTCAGTTGGTAGAGCTACTGATTTGTAATCAGTGGGTCGGGGGTTCGAATCCCTTCGCTGGCTCCATTGCGATCAAGACGGTGGGGTTCCCGAGTGGTCAAAGGGAACAGACTGTAAATCTGTCGGCGATGCCTTCGGAGGTTCAAATCCTCCCCCCACCACCAGCCTGATCAACGGTCGCTTGCAGGAGATGTCGACACCTCGTTTTTTGGTCGATATCATTTGGACTGCAGGGCTGCCTGCACGATGCCTGAACCAGGATTCTGATGATCTGACGGCACCGAAACCGCAGGAGGAAGGAACAGTGATCGGAAGGGTTCAGCGGGAGTAGCTCAGTTGGTAGAGCTTCAGCCTTCCAAGCTGAATGTCGCGAGTTCGAGTCTCGTCTCCCGCTCCAGCCGCCTTCCGATTTCGTCTTCCGTATCCTGAAATGGTGAAGGGACATCGACACGCCCACGTAGCTCAGACGGTAGAGCGCTTCCTTGGTAAGGAAGAGGTTCACCGGTTCGACTCCGGTCGTGGGCTCCAGTTTATCCTTATAATCGGCGGCCGTGCGGCGAACGCGCTGGCCGGTTGTCTCACTATGGTTCGAATCCATATGAATATCCACTCGATTAGTCAATTATTACAATAGGGGAGGGTAGAGATGGCGAAGCGAAAGTTTGAGCGAACGAAGCCGCACGTGAACGTTGGAACGATTGGTCACATTGACCACGGCAAGACGACCCTGACGGCCGCGATTACGAAGCACAACGGTTTGAGGGGCATGGCTGATTTTGTTCCGTTTGATCAGATTGACAAGGCTCCCGAGGAGCGCGAGCGCGGCATAACGATTGCGACGGCGCATGTGGAGTACGAGACGGCGAATCGTCATTACGCCCATGTGGACTGTCCGGGCCATGCGGACTACATCAAGAACATGATCACGGGAGCCGCGCAGATGGACGGAGCGATTCTGGTGGTTGCGGCCGACGACGGTCCGATGCCCCAGACCCGGGAGCACATATTGTTGGCTCGTCAGGTGGGAGTTCCCCGGATCGTGGTGTTTTTGAACAAGTGCGACATGGTGGACGACGAGGAGTTGATCGAGCTGGTGGAGCTGGAGCTTCGGGAGTTGCTGAGCAAGTATGAGTTTCCTGGCGACGACACGCCGATCATTCGCGGCAGCGCGTTGAAGGCGCTCGAGAGCGACGATCCGGACAGTGCGGAGGCGAAGTGCGTTTTTGAGTTGATGGACGCGATCGACAGTTTCATTCCGGAGCCGGAGCGGGATATCGACAAGCCGTTTTTGATGCCGATCGAGGATGTGTTCAGCATATCGGGCCGTGGCACGGTGGTGACGGGTCGCGTGGAGCGAGGGATCATCAAGGTTGGTGACAATGTAGAGATTGTTGGGATCCGTGAGACGACGAAGACGGTTTGCACGGGTGTTGAGATGTTCCGCAAGCTGTTGGACGAGGGTCGCGCGGGTGACAACATCGGAGTATTGTTGCGAGGTACGAAGCGCGACGAGGTTGAGCGCGGTCAGGTGGTAGCGAAGCCGGGATCGATTACCCCGCACACGAAGTTCAAGGCTGAGGCGTACATATTGAGCAAGGAGGAAGGTGGTCGTCACACGCCGTTTTTCACGGGCTATCGTCCTCAGTTTTATTTTCGGACGACGGATGTGACGGGGATATTGAATTTGCCCGAGGGTGTGGAGATGGTGATGCCCGGGGACAACATAGCGATATCCGCAGAGTTGATTACGCCGATAGCGATGGAGAAGGAGCTTCGATTCGCCATTCGAGAGGGGGGTCGAACGGTCGGCGCCGGCGTTATCAGCGATATCATCGAATAGA
>JASFIA010000486.1:0-3097 GCA_050122915.1 Desulfobacterales bacterium
ACCAGCGTCGGGGTTATAGGGTGGATGCGAAACAACCTTTTCAACGGCTGGTTCAATTCGCTCCTCACGGTCTCGACCCTCTATCTCCTCTGGATAACGGTTCCCCCCTTTGTCAAGTGGGCCTTTGTCGACAGCCTCTGGTTCTCTACCGGAGAGGAGTGCCGGGCGGCCGGCGGCGCATGCTGGTCGGTGATTCCGGCAAACATCCGCTTCATTCTCTTCGGGTTCTATCCCTACGACCAGCAGTGGCGGCCCCTGGCAGCCATGGTGATGCTCGTGGGACTCCTGATCTACAGCCAGTACCGATCCAACTGGAAAAAATCCCTTGCCTGGTACTGGCTGATCGGGCTTCTCGTCATGGGGGTATTGATGAAGGGGGGTGTAGCCGGCCTTCCGTCCGTCGAGAGCACCCAGTGGGGAGGGCTTCCCCTGACCCTCATCCTCTCGGTTTTCGGATTGACGGCGGCCTATCCCCTGGGCATCGTCCTGGCCCTGGGGCGTCAGTCCCGGCTACCGGCCATCAAAAGCATTTGTGTCGTCTATATCGAGCTCATCCGAGGCGTTCCCCTGATCAGTCTGCTATTCATGTCTTCGGTGGTTTTCCCCCTCTTTCTGCCGGAAGGAGTGACCTTCAACAAAATTCTGAGGGCCCAGATCGCCATCATCTTGTTTACCGCCGCATACATTGCCGAGGTCGTGCGGGGGGGGCTCCAGGCCATGCCAGCGGGGCAATACGAGGCCGCCGAGTCCCTGGGGCTCAACTACTATCTGACCATGCGTCTGATCATCCTGCCCCAGGCCCTCAAGATTGTCATACCGCCGTCGGTGAGCATTTTGATTTCCGCATTCAAGGACACCTCTCTGGTGGTCATCATCGCCCTCTACGATTTGTTGAAGACCACCCAATCGTCCTTGTCCGATCCCCGGTGGATGGGATTTGCCCCCGAGGCCTATATCTTTATCTCTATCATTTATTTTATCTGCTGTTTCTACATGTCCCATTTCAGCAGAAAGCTCGAGCGAGAGCTCGATACCGGCCTTTAACCCGTTACGACAGCCAGGATGCCCTATGAGTGAAACGGCCTCAGAGACCAGTCCCGTCGCCGGGAGCGGCGGCGTCATCATCCGAATCGTTAAGATGCACAAATGGTTTGGCGATTTCCATGTGCTCAAAAATATCGATCTGGAGGTCCAGAAAGGGGAGCGAATTGTCATTTGCGGACCCTCCGGGTCCGGGAAGTCCACCCTCATCCGCTGCATAAACCGCCTGGAGGAACACCAGCGGGGAAAGATCATCGTCGATGGGATTGAACTGACCAACGATTTGAAAAACATTGAAAAAATCCGTGCTGAAGTCGGAATGGTCTTCCAGCACTTCAACCTTTTCCCTCACCTCACCATCCTCGACAACCTGAGCCTGGGACCGATCTGGGTTCGAAAGACGCCTCGAAAAGAGGCTGAAGAAACAGCCATGTATTACCTTGAAAAGGTTCATATCGCCGAGCAGGCAAAGAAGTTCCCCGGACAGCTTTCCGGAGGCCAGCAGCAGCGGGTGGCCATCGCCCGAAGCCTTTGCATGAAGCCCAACGTCATGCTCTTTGACGAACCCACCTCTGCCCTGGATCCGGAAATGGTCAAGGAAGTCCTCGACGTGATGATCAGCTTGGCCAAGGAGGGCATGACCATGCTCGTGGTGACCCACGAAATGGGATTTGCCAAGAGTGTCGCCCACCGTGTGCTATTTATGGACTACGGGGAAATCGTCGAAGAAAATACGCCGGAGGCGTTTTTTGACAATCCGCAAAACGAACGCACCCAGCTTTTCCTGAGCCAGATCCTGCACTAGACTGTAACAGGGCGTCAGAGGCTTTTCGCTAGACGCCGAACCCGAAGCAGCCGTCCCATGCGGAAGGGGAGTCCGGCCTGGACGAGGGGCGACAACCCTATCATCATGGTTAAACCGCAAGAGCTTCTGCATCCGTTTTCCCGCCCCCAGCCGACGGTATCTTCGCCGTTGCCAATGGGTGTTTCCGCAGCCGGAAGCGGCGATCCTTTCACCGGGAATTGACCATGGGAAATCACCCAACACCCGACACCTCCCCGACGTCGTCCCCTATGGGGGGGATGATGGTGACAGCCGGATCCGCTTGGAGGAGATCCTTCACCATGCCCGGGACATCCTTTATCGAAGAAGCATTCGCACCGGGCGCTATTCCTATGTCAGCAATGCCTTCTGCCGCATCCTTGGTTACAGCATCGAAGAACTTCAGACCATGGTCTACGACGGTGTCGAGGACCTGATCCATCCCGAAGACCGAGCCCGTCACCGAGCGCACCTGCAGCGGCTGCAGACCGGACCGGCTGATGCCGCTCCTCCGCCGTTGCTGGAATACCGGATGCGCTGCAGGGACGGGAGCTATTGGTGGTTCAGCGATTCCATGGCCATCGCCAGGGACGCGGACGGTCATCCCGTGCACGTCATCGGAAACAATCGGGACATCACCCTGCGGAAACAGTCCGAAGCCGCCGTTGCGGAGGCGCATCAGCAGTTGATCACCATTCTCGACAGCATCGATGCCCACGTCTACGTCGCCGATCTTTTGGATCACCGCATCCTTTTCATGAACCGGAACATGAAGGATGCCTTCGGCGAGGGTCTGACCGGCCAGATCTGCCACAAGGTCTTCAGGGGGGAGGACCCCCCCCTGCGCCCACTGCACCAACGATCGTCTCCTGAACGCCGACGGACAGCCGGGAGGGGTGCTGACCTGGGAAGGCCGAAACCCCATCACCGGCCGATGGTACATCAACTACGACCGGGCCATTCACTGGGTGGGCGGTCGACTGGCAAGGCTTCAGATTGCAACGGACATCACCCGGCTGAAGCAGCTTGAAGTGGACAGCAAGCAGACGGACCGCAGGCTTCGCCAGGCCCAGAAACTGGAGGCCATCGGCACTCTGGCCGGCGGCATCGCGCACGACTTCAACAACCTTTTGACCGGCATGCTGGGGTCCGTATCCCTCATGCTGTTCGACATCGACGAGACCCACCCTCATCATGCCATGCTGCAGGTGGCGGAAAAGCAGATTCGAAGCG
>JASFIA010000487.1:0-3094 GCA_050122915.1 Desulfobacterales bacterium
AAGGCGCCATGAAGCCTTCTATCTGAATCATCCAGACCCCGTCGTCAGTGAACAGGTCCATCTCACAGCAAGCGCTGCCGCAGCAGTCTTCGCCAAAGGCGTCACGCACAATGGCTTCGATTTCCTGATGGTCGTCCATCGTTGTCTCTCCATTGGTTTCTTTCACTGACAGGCCGCCGCTGGTTTGGAACCGTCATGCCTGCTCCCAAAGGCTGTTGAACCGGCCGGACTGTTCCTGCCCCACGGTCTGGGAGTGGATGGCCACGCTCAGATCGTCGAACTGGAAATAAGAACCGGCGGACCAGTTGTGGCTTCCCATGATGACGACCGATCCGTCGATGACGATGAATTTGGAATGAAGGAGCCGGTCTTCCGGGTCGAATCGAACAGGCACTCCCGCCGCCTCGAGGTAGACCTTGGCGCCGGCATTGATTACCGTGGAGCGATAGGGGTCGGTGTCACGGTCGGCGTCCATGAGAACCCGTACCGATAGATTTCGCCTCCGTGCGTCGATCAGCGCGTCGAGAAGCCGGCGGGTCGGATGAGAAGAAGTGGGCAATGCGATGTGAAACATGCAGACGTCGATCGCGGTCGATGCCGCCCCAAACCATTCGGGGAGTACTCTGTAGTACTCAGATCCCCATAGAACGCGAACATCGGCTTTCTCCGCGGAGGTCGGCGGTGGTAGGGATCCGGCCGGGTGACAGAGGCCGTGATGGCTGTAGGGATGGGGAGTATCGGCGCATGCCACGGCAATGGTTTCAAGACTGCTGGCCAGCCTTTCGACCGGCGTCGCCCCTGTATGAAGCGTCATGAGGGTTTTGAGGTCCGAAGAGAGGTCGCCGGTCCTCATGAGGGTGCTTCCGGGAATATCGGGGAAATCGTCGTATTCCAAAATCGTGTCCAGCATATCGGCTGTTTGCTCTCCGATTCCCCTGACCCGAGCGGCAAGATCACGGGAACCGGAATAGCGCCCGTTGGCGAGCCGTTCTCCGACAATGCGTTCGGCCATGACGGCGCCTATCTCGGGCAGCGCCTCCAATTCGGCTGGGGCGGCCCGATTGATCGAAACCGTGGGTCTCGCCGTCAGTTCACGGTCGAAAAGCGACCCGTCGGCCTCTTTGAAGACGTATCCAGCAGCCAACACCGGCAGGGACATGCGAGACAGGGTGTGGTCCAGGGCAAGTTGAAGCGTCCTCAGGGCAATGGCTGTTTGGTTCTCCGGGGCGGGGGGCGTCTCGATCAGGCCGGGGCCGCCGACCGTTTTCAGTATCTGCACCACGAGCGGACGGATTCGGGTAGGCGCGGACGGCGACTCCACCCCGGCCATCTCCAGAACTTGCCTGAGAACCGTATCGTTGGCAAAGACATCCCATCGGAATCTATACATCGTGCTCTCCTGCCCGCTGCCATTGCTCCTCGAACCGGTCGGCAAGAAAGGCCGACAGCGCATCGGAAATCACTGCCACCGAATCCTGACTTTGGTTGGTGAAGGCGCCCACGGACCAGTTGTGAGACCCGATGAAGGCCGTATCGTCGGCGATCACCAGTTTGACATGACTGCCCCGGACCGGTGCGGCCATCAGGGCGCGGCTCGGGATGCCGAGAGCCTTGGCCCGGGAGCGGGCGGCGACTGCCAGTTGAGCGATGTCGGCATTGGTGCGGGATCCGCCGATCAAAAGACGGACATCCGCACCCCGCCATCGGGCTGCCTGAAGTTCGATCACCATCGTATCTACGAGCAGGTCCTTGTCCCTTCCGGGGTGGAGATCAACGATGAAAACCGAGCAAAGCACCCTTCTGACGGCGGTTCGAATCCCGTGGGCAACGCTGTCGAGATAGGTGCCGTCCGGCAGCAGACGAACCGATGCACCGGTAACCCCGATGGAGGCCGATATCATAGGACACCCCTTCCTCGGAGCCACTCCACGGCTTTCCGTATCCTGAATTCGCAAAACCGGATGGCCCCCGGATAGTTGGCCATCCGCTCGTGGGCGCCGGCGCTTCGCCGGTAGAGCCGGGCCTTGATGCGACGATCCTCCGTGGCGTCGTCGTCCAACAGCGGTGCGATGGCATCCGTGATCCCGATGGCGGCCTCGGCATGGTGCTTTCTCAGCAGAAAGGCCCTTTTTTTTCGAGCAAAGGCATTCATGATGGCCACCTGCCGTTCGCTCCGGGGATCAAGGGGGGTAAAGTCAGGCATAGGCGGTACCTCCCGAGGGCAGGTTGAAATCGCCGGCGGGGGAGGCCGGTAACGGCATGTCCTTTTTGTCCCCGACGGACGATTCGAGGTCTTCGCTTTTACAGTCCTCGAGGCCGTCGGGAACGACGCTGTCGGCGAACGCTTCGGCGTCCTCCTCCCGAAAACCGACATCCAGGGGATTGGTCGTACCGTCCCCGGCACCGTAGTCGTCATAGATCTCTTTTTGCATGGCGTGGCGAACTTCGTGGGCGGCGGTCGTTGCGGCGATGGCGTCGTTGAAAGGCTCGTCATCCGAGAGAAGGTCGGGCTTGATGTATATGGTGTCGGATGCCCAGTCGAATCCGCCGTCGGCATTGGGATTGGTGGGCACGGGTGCGAAAGTCACGGTGTAGTCGGATGGGTCGAGCCCCCACTCCGTCATCAGGTCGTGGATGTAGTCGGTGAGGGCTTGTTCGCGCTCCTCGGGGGTCATGTCCTGCCATTGTTCCCGTAACTTGCAGAAATCCATTCAAACCTCCCGTCGGACCCATAGGCAAATCGACTGCCTGTTGGAAAGGATAGGGATCAAATGGACGCTTTCAATATGGGATGGGAATTCATACGGAAGGGGTCGGGAACAACCGCCTCGAGACCGTCCACCCCCGGCAAGGGCGTTCATTCCGGGGCGACGGGCGCCGGTGGACGGGAGTCAACCGGAATGGGCTGTCAGGGCTTCTGCGGAAAGACAGGCGCCGGCCGTTTTGGGGGAAGCGGGCCGGCGGGGTGAGTCCCTAAAGCCGCCGGGGGGCACGTCGGGGCTGTCATGGGTCGGTTTTAGGCAGCACATCCACCAGGATCGACTGGCTGTGGACACCCCCCCCCATGACGATGCCCTTGGTTGGGGTCACATCG
>JASFIA010000488.1:0-3088 GCA_050122915.1 Desulfobacterales bacterium
TTACGGGGGCGAAATTCGGCTGCGGGGAAGGGCTGTGCGGCGCCTGCACGATCCTGGTCGACGACGAGGCCGTTCCCTCGTGTCAACTGACGGTCGGGGACATTGCGGGAAGAGAGATCAAGACAATTGAAGGACTCGCCCGGAAAGGCGAACTGCACCCTATTCAGGAAGCCTTTGTCCAGCATGACGCGCTCCAGTGCGGGTTCTGCACCCCCGGCATGATTCTTAAGGCCTATGGCCTGCTGATCTCCACCCCGAATCCCACCCGGGAGCAGATCGTTTCCGGCATGGAGGACAATCTCTGCCGCTGCGGTGCCCACGTCCGCATTATTCAAGCCATCCAAGCCGCATCCAAAGCGATGAAAGGAGGCCGGTCATGACTGGTGAAACACGCGCCGTAGGAAAAGACATGGACCCGGCCGACCCATCCTTGTCGTTGACCCGAAGAGCGTTTTTGAAGCGCATGGGGCTGTTGGGCGGTGGTCTCATTGTGTATTGCTCGATCGGAGATCTGACCGGCGAGGCACGGGCTCCAAGAGAAGGGTTTTTGGGAAGCAATGTGCCCACGGATTTCAACGCGTTCTTGCGGATCGGCGCCGACAACCGGGTGACCTGTTTCGTGGGGAAGATCGAAATGGGGCAGGGCCCTATCACTTCCTTCGCCCAGATGATGGCCGAGGAGTTGGACGTCGCCTATGAATCGGTGGACATGGTCATGGGAGATACGGACCGCTGCCCGTGGGATGCCGGCACATGGGGGTCCCTGTCGACCCGGTACTACGGGATATTTGTAAAGGAAGCCGCCTGCGAGGCCAAGGGCGTCCTGAAGGAACTGGCTGCCGGAAAACTGTCCTGTCCTGTCGCCCGCCTCGAGACGAAAGATGGGGTCGTGTACGACAGCAGTCGCCCCGACGTCAGGGCAACTTACGGGGAACTGACCGACGGGAAGATCATTGAAAGACAGCTCACGGCACTTCCCCCCCTCAAGCCCCCGTCCGAGTATACCATCAGCGGCAAGCCTTATTTGCGAAGGGATTCCGTTGACAAAGTGACCGGCAGGGCGGCGTACGCTGCGGATATCCGACTCCCCGGAATGGTCTACGCCAGGATCGTGAGGCCTCCCGCCCACGGGGCCAGACGCCTGAGCGTCGATACCTCCGCCGCCGAACGGATGAAAGACGTGCAGGTCGTCAGGGACGGCGATTTGATCGCGGTCCTGCATCCGCACCCGGACGGCGCGGCCAATGCCCTTGCCGCCGTCAAAACTGAATTCGACCGCCCGGTAACGGGCATCGACGATGGAACCATCTTCGATCATCTGGTCAAGAACGCACCGGAGCCGGTGGTCGCTTCCGAGGCGGGCAGTCTTGAAGCGGGTGAAAAGAAGGCCGCGGCCATTATCGAGGAGACCTACCTCAACAGCTACGTGTCCCATGCGCCCATGGAGCCCCACGCGGCATTGGCCTCCGTGGTGAACGGCAAGGCGACGGTGTGGGCGTCGACCCAGTCGCCCTTCAGCGTTCAGGGGCAGGTTGCACAGGCCTTGGGAGTGCCCGTGGAGACGGTCCGCGTCATTACGCCTTTCGTGGGTGGCGGGTTCGGCGGAAAGTCCGCATCCGCGCAGGCGATCGAGGCGGCCCGGCTCTCCAAGGGTTCCGGGAAGCCGGTTATGGTGGTCTGGACACGGGAGGAGGAGTTCTTCTTTGATACGTTTCGGCCGGCTGCGGTGGTCACCATTCGATCGGGGATCGACGACGCCGGACACATGACCCTCTGGGACTATCGGGTGTACTTCGCCGGCAGAAGAGGTTGCGAAAACGTGTACGAGATTCCCCACCACCGGGAAGCGGTCTACGGCGAATGGCGGATCGAACCGGGAATTCACCCCTTCGCCGTGGGCCCCTGGCGCGCTCCCGCCGCCAATACGAACATCTATGCCCGGGACCTGCACATGAACCTGATGGCATCCCGGGCGGGGAAAGATCCATTGGAATTCCGCCTCGGACATCTCAAGGACAAGCGAATGCGTGGGGTTCTCGAAGCGGCCGCCGACCAGTTCGGCTGGACCCCTCTGAAAACCCCCAGTGGCAGGGGGATCGGCATATCCTGCGGGATCGATGCGGAGACCTACGTGGCGTCCATGGCGGAGGTCGACGTGGACCGGGGCAGCGGCAGGATCGAGGTGAAGCGGGTGGTTTGCGCACAGGACATGGGCCAGGTGGTCAATCCCCAGGGGGCCGTCATCCAGATGGAGGGCTGCATCACCATGGGGCTGGGCTACGCCCTAAGCGAGGAGGTGCACTTCAGTGACGGGCGGCTTTTCGACGTCAACTTCGACACCTACGCCATTCCCCGCTTTTCGTGGCTGCCCCGGATCGAAACCGTGATCGTGCCGAATCCGGACTTGCCGCCAAAAGGCGGTGGGGAGCCGGCCATTGTCTGCATGGGCGGGGTGCTGGCCACTGCCGTGTTCGATGCCACGGGAGTCATCATGCGCCAGCTGCCCATGACGCCGGAACGGGTCAAACAGGCTCTGAAAACCGCCGGATGACCCATCCCTTGCAACTATAGGTGTCGTCACGGGATTAAATGTTGCCGACCGCGACTTCCACGGTTACTCGCCGGCCTATGAGTCTCTTTCACCCTTCGATGGCCAATCACCATTGCGGGCACCGATTTCGCAGGCCTTGGGACAGCCGGCAACCGTGTCCATATCGGGCAAGCCCCCGTCGCCGTTGACCACCATCTTGGATCCCACCTGCTGGGGCGCCGACCCGGATCGCTGGACCAGAATCGCCGGCGCCGCCGGAGCGTCGTTCCGACGGCAGCGCATTACTCATCGAAGAGATTCGTGAGGTCGCTCACGTGCGCTTCCGATAACCGCGCACCGCCCTCACCCCCGGGTGATGGGGGCAGCGGCTCCTTCATCACTTTTTCTAATTGGCGGGATCACATCGGCCTTCTTATCCAGCGGTTTCGTCCTGTCGGCCCCGGCCTTGGCGTCGTCACGGCACACGGTTTCCTTAAATCCCTATTCTCGGTTTGACACCGGTTCTCGGGGCGGCGGCGATGATGCCCCGCCTTTTCA
>JASFIA010000489.1:0-3079 GCA_050122915.1 Desulfobacterales bacterium
ACAGAAAACACCCGATACCCCGATAATATGAGTACCGGCATTTCCTGACTACCGTCCACAACCCCCCATGCCGTCACTCTTCTGCGGGCAAGGCCGGCCAGTTCTTCACCGACCTCCTTGCCAGCCACCCGATAGGACCGTTCATCAAAGGTATTTATCGAAACGCCGGTGATGGCGCCGTCCACATCCCAGGCGGAAGGTATAACGATGCCGTCGACGGTGACCGTTTCCCTGGAAATGGATGGATGGTGTTTCCTCATTACTGACATGCTCTTTCTTCTCTCCAATATCCAACACGCTATCACTTTCCGTGCCAGCTCTTCTCAGCGAAGCAGAAGCCGTCATGGGAAAAGCTCAGACGGGGATTGGATCTCATCCTTAAATGGGTGCGAAAGCCGGGGGGTCGAATCGGCAGTCTTCAGGCGGAGGAAGAAGAGGTCGATTTTCGGAAGGGAGGCTTGAAGTCCTCTTTTTGGAGGCCGTACTTTTTCATTAGCTTGTGCAGTTGACGGGGTGTGATGCCGGCCTCCGCCGCCGACTGATTGATTCGTCCGGAATGCCGGGCCAAAAGGCCTTTCAGGTATTGTCGCTCGATTTCCTGGATTCCTTGGCAACGGGTTTGGGCCAGGGTCATCTCCGAGGAGATCATCAGTTCGGCGGGCATGTCCCTGTCGTCGAAAAAATCGCTCGGGAAACTTTCAGGTGAAAGGGTGTGGGAGGTTTCAAGGATGTAGGCTCGTTCAATCACGTTTTCCAATTCCCGGATATTTCCAGGCCATTCATAGGCCCCCAGCGCATCGAGAACAATCGGATGAACGCCGCGTATCTCTTTGGCATACAAAGCGTTGAGCCGGTCGATGAACTGGGTGACCAGATGGGCAATGTCTCCTTTGCGGGCCCTCAGGGAAGGCAGGTGAATGGGGAAGACGTTCAGCCGATAATACAGATCTTTTCGAAATTGACCGTTTTCGCTCATGGCCTGAAGATCGCCGTTGGTTGCGGCGATGACTCGCACATCGGTCTTGTAGGTGGTTTCACCGCCGACCCGCTGAAACAGCCCTTCCTGAAGCACCATCAGCAGCTTGATCTGGGTCGACGGGGTGAGGGTCCCCACCTCGTCCAAAAAAATCGTCCCTCCGTTGGCAATTTCAAATTTGCCGAGCTTCCGCCGATCCGCACCGGTGAATGACCCCTTTTCATGGCCAAAGAGGTCGCTCTCGATCAGGGTATCCGGAATGGCGCCACAGTGAACACTGATGAACTGGGCATCCTTTCGATTGCTGTGGCGATGGATGAGTTTGGCCAGCAGGCTCTTCCCCGTGCCGGTCTCTCCTGTCAGCAGGACGGTGGTCCGGGTGGGCGCAACAGAGCGGATATGGGCAAAAACGGTCCTCATGAGCTGGCATTCGGTTCGAATGGTCTCCCGGTCGTCGGCTTCCCAGAACTGCTCCCTCAGATAGTCGATCTCTGAATCCTTGATGATATCTTCATCCGCCGCCTTGGCCGCCAGGCGGACCTCTTCCGGCATGACGGGAGATTTCAAATAACCGCTGGCGCCCGATTTGACAGCCGCAACGGCATCGCCAACCCCATCGGCTGAGGTCAGCAAAATGAACTGGAGCGCCGGTCTCCGCCTCCAAAACCGGGCGAATAGCGCCTTGAAGGTATCCGCCGTCAATGGCTGGCTGCCGCCCCCAAGCATGTCAAGGTCCAAAAACAAGTAGTCCGCCGGCTGCTTCTCCACCCAATTCAACGCCTCGTCGACGTCCCGAAGGTGAACATGCCTGGCCGAGGGCAGTCCCTCGTTCAGGGTCGAAAAGTGATCAGAAAACCGGCTCAGCAAAACAACCGTTTTCATTATAATGCCATCCCGATCGTCAGTCCTTATAATGAAGAAGGGTTAAATGCCGCTATGCGGATCGAAACCATGCATCTCGGGTCCCCACTGGGTCATTAAAACGGAATTCGGACTTCCGGAAATGATCCCCATTATCCGGAACTGAGAAAGAAGTCAATCGGTTACCATTCTGGCATAGCAAATGCTGAGCAGTGACCCACCGTCGGCGCCAAGGTGGCCAAGACAGACGCAATCTGGGTAAACGGAGAATGCAACTGCAGTGCGGGCAGCGGATCAGGAATGATCCGCATATCTGCGCATCTGGAACCCTCACCCCCATAGGAGAGAGGAAAAAATGTCGGACATGGAGTTGGAAAGACCATACCATCTCATGGATGGAGCCACCGGAGAAGTTGTCCAGGTGGTTCGCGAAATGGGTCCGAAGAAACGAATTTCCGCCGACCCGGAAGCTGAATTGGAAGACCGCATCGAGGCCTATGAGGATATCATCGACTCGGAGATTGGGGACACCCTCTTGCTCAGAGCCCGCAATGTCGAAAGGGAAACGGATCTCCGGCAACTCTATCTCAAGTTTGAAGGGGGCAACCCCACCGGAACCCAGAAGGACAGAATCGCATTTGCCCAGGCAAAAGATGCCCTCAGGCGAGGATTCGATTCGATTACCGTGGCCACTTGCGGCAATTACGGGGTCGCCATGACCATGGCCGCCGCCCTGGCCGGCCTGCGTTGTGCGGTTTTTCTTCCGGACACCTATCGAACCCGAAGGATCACGGAGATGACAGATCTCGGGGCTGAAATCCACCGGGTACCGGGAGACTATGAGAACGCGGTCGAGGCTTCCCAGGCGTTTGCGGACGGCAACGACGCCTACGATGCCAATCCAGGCGGCAACAATACCACTCTTCAACTCATCGCCTACGGCGAAATCGCCTATGAAATCTACGATGAATTGAGGGACGCCCCTTCGGTGGTGGCAGTACCGGTTTCCAACGGAACAACCCTGGCCGGACTTCACAGAGGATTTCTCAGTCTTTACCGCAGAGGCAAGACGTCCAGAATGCCTCGAATCGTCGCAGGATCCTCCTTTAGAAAAAACCCGATTATTCAGTCCTTCGTTCAGGGTAGGCAATCCTGTGAAGATCTGAGCCCGAAATCCATCAGAGAAACGGCTGTCAACGAACCCCTTGTGAACTGGCACTCCATCGACGGCGACCCTGCCCT
>JASFIA010000490.1:0-3069 GCA_050122915.1 Desulfobacterales bacterium
GTTGATGATGTACTTGAGATCGTCCTTGCCGAGAACGTATTTCAGCAGACCGGTGAAAAACGCCCCGCCACCCAATGCAATGACGGCCAGATCCGCCCAAATCCAAAGGGCAAACCCATAATAATCGTTCATATTGGTCTGGTTCAGTCCTTTGAACCAGCAAAGCAGCATGGCATATACGCCCCAAAGCAGCACTCCGATGACGGGAATCGTCGCTAGGGCGAACTGCCATGTCGGGCATCGTTTCACACCTTTGGGTATCAATGCAGAATCCATTTAACCTGTGCTCCTAAGACGGTTGGTGGTTCCGTTGGCGAGCAGATGCTGATTGGCTCAACGATCAATGGCCGGAGCCGTGCTCCTTGAGCAAGTCCGGCTTGTGGCCGGCCTTCCGAACCCATTCCCGCGAGGAAATGTAGTAGACCTTGGTGTTGGTTCCCAGTTCCTCCAGCAGCCGAAAGGCGTTGGGATTGTGGGGACGACCGGTGGCAAGGTCCGGTTTGGCCAGTTTGTATACGTCGTGTTCGGTATTGTTGAGATCCCCGAAGGTGATGGCCCCGGCGGGGCATGCCTGGGTGCAGGAGGTCTGGTAGGCGTGCTCTTCAATCGTCCGCCGGCCTTCGGCATGGGCCCTTTCCATGGCACGCTGGTAGCGATGGAAGCAAAAGGTGCACTTTTCGACGATTCCCCGCATCCGATTGGAAACATCCGGGTTTAGGGACTTCTCCAACCCACTGGGCCAGACCGGATCCCACCAGTTGAAGTGTCTGGCATGGTAGGGGCAGGCCCCCATGCAATACCGGCAACCGAAACACCGGGTGTAAATTTGGCTGACGATCCCTGTCTGACTGTCATAGTCTGTCGCCGTAGCCGGGCAGACCGAGACACAGGGGGAGTGGCCTTCATGTTGTCCGGCGCAATGCTGACACGGTCTGGGAAGAAAGCAGATTTCGGTATCGGGAAAGGGCTTTCCATTGCTCAGTTGGTAAACCCGCATCCAGGAAATGCTGACCAGTTTGTCGGACTCGTCTTCTTTAAATGGGACGTTGTTTTCCTGCATGCAGGCAACCATACACGAACCGCAACCCGTACACTTGTCCAGGTCGATGACCATTCCAAACTTGTGCGCTTTGCCGTGTTCGCCAACAGTTTTCATCAATAACCTCGTGGTAGGTAAATTAGGCTCTGCTCAGTGAAGCACGAATACCCCATGCGGCGTTTAGGCCGGTGATCGGATCCTCGACCGCACCGATCAGCTGATTGACATTGACCCCTTTATTGGACAAATAGGCATCGAAAGCCGTGTGCCCCAGTCCTCTTGGCATGGCAACGACACCGGGAAGGATGCCGTCGAAGAGATGGACGCGAACGGTGGCCGATCCCTTGGGGGTGGCGAGGGTGACCGCGTCTCCTTCTCGGACGCCGACGGCCCTGGCCGTCTCCGGATTGATCTCCACCAATCCGGCGTGACCCTTGATCACGGTATCAGGAACCGTTTTGACCATGAAAGGTGGGGTGCCCATGTCGGCAGACAGTCGAATGGTGTCGTAAGGGATCAGAATCAAGGGAAACGCGCCGGCGTCCCCTTCGGGAGGAACGGGCGCCATCAGGGCCCGGAGCCCCGGTGTGCCGCCGGAAAGATCGATCGGGCTGACGCCCCCCAGCGCGGCGGCGTCAAGCGACATGGGGGAAAACCCCTCATCCACCCATACCCCTTTGCGCTCCAGTGTCGCCCACCGGCTGCCCAAGGTCTCCTTTAGGCAGGCCTCGTAGGTTGGCCAGGGGAACCCTCCCGCCACATCACCCCCCATGGCGGCGGCAATATTGAGAACAACATCCCCCGGATGCAATGTGTTAAACTGGGTGTCCACCACCGGTCTAGCCAAACCGATAGTCGGTTTGCCCAGTGCCGATGGCACCGGAACATCTTCCCAGCGTTCCAGATGGGAGTGTGCGGGCAGCACGATGTCCGCGTAGGCGGTGGTCTCATCGATGTGGGTGGCGATACTGGCAATGAAGGGAATCCGGTCGAAAGCCTTCTGCATGGCCGTCGCATCCGCAACCCCATAGAGCGGGTTGGCGCCGCAGACGAGAAGCGCCTGGATATCGGCTCCCGCTTCAATGGCCTGGGGCAGGCGGTGGAGCAATTGGTCGGCAAGAGGGCCGGCCTGATCGATACGCGGCCGCGACAGTCCCGCCATGGCCGATGCGCCCATCTCGGGTTCGGGCCATTGGATGTAGTCCAGGTGAGGCATGGTCCAGACGCCACCGGTGCGATTGATGTTGCCCACAAGTACATTGAGGGAGAGAACCGCCAGCGACTCTCCCAGACTTCCCGCAAGCTCTCCGCGACCCCGTCCCCCGATGGCGATCGGATGTTTGGCCCGTGCGAAATCTTGAGCCAGAGCGGTTATGGTGGCGGCATCGATACCCGTGTCTGCGGATACCTGGCTGGGTGAATAGCCATCCATTACTAGATTTCTGAAGTCATCGAACCCGGCTACCGAATGGTTGATAAAACTGTAGTCGTAGAGCGATTCCTTAATGATCACATGGGCGATGGCCAGTGCCAGCAATCCCTCGGCACCGGGCTGGATGGGCACCCATTGATCGGCCTTGGCAGCCGTGTTGGATAGCCGGGGATCCACCTGAACGACCTTGACGCCCTTCTCCTTCCAGATGCTGTTGGCCCGGAACATGCGGCTTGTCGATCCCCAACCGTCGATGATGCCGCTTCCGAAACTTAGCACGTGGTCGGCGTTTTCCACATCGAATCCGGGCAGAAAATCCTCCCCGTACATCAAGCGGAATGCGGCCCGATAACCATCCTCCATCGAGGATGGACGGAAAAAATTGGGGGATCCGCAAACCGTCAGCAGCCGTTGGAAAAGGGCGGACACCGTCCCCCGGCTCGACCCCGAAATACAGGCCAAAGATTCGGGAGCATCCGATTCCTTGACCGCCTTCAGCCTGTCGGCCACCTCGGTCAGCGCCTCGGTCCAGGAAATCGTCTGCCATTCCCCGTCGCCCCGGTTTCCGATGCGTTTCATGGGGGCCTCGATGCGGGTG
>JASFIA010000491.1:0-3067 GCA_050122915.1 Desulfobacterales bacterium
CGAGGAGGCCGGGGACCAGGGCGGTGTGCGTTTCGCTATCAGCGCCTTGACCACAGTGCCCGCAGGCAATAGGTGGCTGCAGGTGGCCACCATCGACTTGATCGACCCCCGGCAGACGGCCCTGAGGGATTTTTTTCAGGGATCCACGGGAGCCCAGGGCACCTATTTTTTGTTGGCCGCCACGTTTTTGCAGCCCCAGCGAACCGTTCCACTGATCGACGGCATGGTTCTGACTTACAACGGTGAGCCTTTCCCGGTGATGGACCATGTGCAGCTAAGGGATATTATTGTTCCGGGGGGGGCGCTGAGGCGAACCGTCACCCAGGCTTTATTGCGAACCGGCGCCTCCGCCGACCTATGATGCTTCCGCATCGCTATTTCCGGCCACGACCGCCCGGACGATCCGCGGATTAGCAAACAGGCGACGGTTGACCCAACCCGGTTGAGTGGACAGGTAATGCCATGCGAAATGCTCTTGCCGCCGCCCTGTGGATGGCAGTGTTGTGGATCGGGATTCCCGGAGATATCCTCGGTGAATTTTATCGATATGTCGACGAGGACGGAACGGCGCGCTATGTCGATGACATCAGCAAGATCCCGATGGATAGGCGGCCGACCGTGAAGGCCTACGGGGAAAAATACGATCATCTGGACGCGGAAGAACGAGAGAAGCGGATACGGGAAGACCGCTCTCGTCAGGACGCCATCGAGGCCGCCGATCGAAAGCAAAGAGAGGCGGCTGAGGAGAGGCGCGGCGCGCCGGGGGAGTCATCGGTGCTGATCGCCGGCAATCAAGTGCTCGTGCCGGCACTTCTGGGTTACAAGGGGCGGGAGATGGACGTGACGTTTCTCCTGGACACAGGAGCGAGCGTCACCACCCTCCACAAGTCCGCCATCAAACCTTTGGGGGTCTTCGGGGGCATCCCCTCACGGCTCCAGGTCGTCGGGGGAAAAACCATACCCTCCAAGATGGTAAAGTTTGATTTCATACAGGTCGGAACGCTCAGAATCGAAAACATTTACGCCAGTGTGCTCGAGCACAAGGGCAGAAACGTTCAATACGCGGGCCTCCTGGGAATGAATTTTCTCAGATATGCCGACTATTCCATCGATTTCGATCGTCAGGTTATTTCCTGGCGGCCCAAACGCCAGTAGATGGCGCATCTCTGAACGGAGTGGGGAGGCGGCTAAAGATGGGATGGATGGGAAAATCAAAAACCCTGACGGCAATCTTTTTCATTGTGGGACTTCTGATGACAACGACCGCCGTTCATGGCATGGATGCCGATGCCCTGAAACCCTTGCTGATAGATCTCCCCAACTGGCAGGCCGGCGAACCCCAGGGCTCTTCCCTTGACCTGGAGACCCACATGGTTATCTCTGCGGCCAGGTCCTATGTCGCAGAGGGCAGAAAATTCACAGTCAAGGTGGCCGTCGCCGATGGAGCCATAAGCGCGGGACCGGTTTCAGAGGGTGTCGTGGAGACTCGGGAGTCGGTGGCAAGAAGCCAAAAGATCGATGGGTTTCAGGTGTTCACCAGTTTCGAAAAAGCCATAGAGGAAGGCACCGTGGTGGTGACCCTGGATCAGAGCCGTCAGATGGTGTCCGAACTCACGTTGTCCTTCATCGGCCTGACCGAAGCCCAAGCCTTGGACATGGCCAGATCCTTTGACTGGGTTCGGATGAGAGCCATGTGCCGAACCCTCTATTGATCCGACCAGAGCAGGCGGTTTCCTTCCCCCGATCTGAGGCAGGGGGGCGACGCCGGGAACGCCCCCATCGAAGACTGAACTCACGCGATGATCCATGGACTGCTGGCAGACGGCGTGATGGCGGTGCACTTCGCCTTCATCCTATTTCTGGTATTCGGAGGCTTCCTGGCACTGCGAAGGCCCGGATGGGCATTATTTCACCTTCCCGCCGTGATCTGGGCGGTCCTCCTGGAATTCAACGGTTGGATTTGCCCCCTGACGCCATTGGAAAACCATTTCAGGAGAATGGCCGGCCAAGGGGGATACGACGGCGGATTCATTGAAACCTACCTGGCCCCGGTCATCTACCCCGAGGGGTTGACCCGGAACCTTCAGATCTGTATCGGAGCGGCGGTACTTGTCTGGAACCTGATTATTTACTGGCGTTGCTGGGTCCTGCACCGGCGTTCTCGACAGGGCCGGCCGCTTCCTTGAGACCGTTGCCGGTTGAGGGCCATCCCTATCAAAGCGGGGCATTGGTACGCAGTGCCCCGTTGTCGCGTCTATATGCCGGCGGGCCGTGACGGCAGCCGCCGGAAGGCAGGAAGCAAATGTACCTCTATCAGAAAGACCACCGTTTTATTGCCCAGATTGCATCCGGGCTTGAAGCGGAGGGGGGAGGCGAGCTGGTTGATCTGGGTGCCCAGGCCGTCGAGGTCTTGCCAAGGGGGGTGACCTTCAAGGCCGATCCGGTGACCCTTTACCGGGTGGTCTACCTTTCGCGCCTTCTGACACGGGTACTGGCTCCCCTCGTGACCTTCCACTGCCCGGATGCCAGTAAGCTTTATGCCAATGCGAGAGCCGTCAACTGGCCCAAACTGTTTCAACCGGATCTCACCTTTGCCGTTCATGCCCAAGTCATCGGAAACCCGATCCGGAACACCCATTTCGCCGCCCTTCGCTTCAAGGATGCGCTCGTGGACAGGTTCAGAGCCGACAAGGGAAGGCGCCCCTCCGTGGACAGCCGCAATCCCGATCTGGGTTTCCACTTGCGGATCGATGGTGATCAGGCGACCCTCAGTCTGGACGTGTCCGGTGGTTCCCTCCACCGACGGGGGTATCGCATTCGTTCGGTGGCGGCACCGCTTCAGGAAACACTGGCGGCTGCCGTGGTTCGCAAAAGCGGGTGGGACGGAGAGCGTCCCCTCTACGACCCCATGTGCGGTTCGGGCACTCTTCTGACGGAGGCGTGCATGCACTATTGCCGCATACCGGCTGCGCATCTGCGAAAACACTTCGGTTTCGAACGACTGCCTGATTTCGATTCCCGAGGCTGGCATCATCTGCGTCGCAAACTGGATGCAGGGATTCGACAA
>JASFIA010000492.1:0-3067 GCA_050122915.1 Desulfobacterales bacterium
AAAGAAGAGACGTGCTTGAGAGGCGCATTGGCAAAGGGATGCTCCTGTAGTCGTTAAGGGGTTTCAGATCGATTGCTTAACGTTAATGCCCCCTAAACAGAAGTCAAAATCGTCGCAGCACCCGGCGGATCGGCGTTGGAGAGGCCGGCTGCATATGCCCTAAAGGCTCAGAAGCACAGGCCTTTTCGTTGACCTGGGACCGGGGATGTACTATCATCCCCTGGTGTTTCGCAGAGGGGCATTGGTGACCGGGGCCTGGTCGTATCGTCCTGTGGGGTGAGATGATTCAGGCATGACCGCCGCCACGGCGGAACGGCGGCTCCGTTGATTGTCACCGGTGGCCGAGCCCGATCGTTGGCCCCTTTGTTCAAGGAACGGAACTTCAACGCCATGGGCGCAACGGCCAACATCAATGTCGACCACCTGATAGGGACCGATGTCGGCACATCGACCATTCTCAGGGAACTGGCCAGGGGCGGAATGGCCATTGTCTTTGTGGCCTACCAGCGGACCCTGAAACGGCAGATCGCCCTGAAGATACTGCCTAAAGCAATCATGACGCCACGAACGGCCGATTTGTTTCAACACGAAGCGGAGTCCGCCGCCATTTTATCCCATCCCAATATTCTACCGGTGTACGAAGTGGGGGAAACCAGCGACTTCCTTTTCCTTTCCATGCAACTGGTTCAGGGAGACTCTCTGGGCCGGCGAATCGAGATGACCAGGCGCCATCTGCTGCCGTCCCGTCGCCGTCTTCCCCTGGCCGAAAGCATTCGGGTCCTGCTTCAAATTCTCGACGCGATGCACTACGCCCATGGAAACGACATTGTCCATCGCGACATCAAACCCGACAACATCCTCGTGGAAAAGCATACCGCTCGGCCGTTGGTCACCGATTTCGGGCTTGCGAAAGTGCTCAGGGGCGAAGACGATTCAAAGCCCATGATCCAGGGCACCCCGGTGTTCATGCCCCCCGAGCAGGTTATGGGCAAACCCGTTGACGCCAGGAGCGATATCTATGCGCTGGGAACCATGCTCTTCAAGATGCTGTCGCCGGATCTTCCCTTCCACGACTTCGATTCGAAACTCTCACTGCTGAAGCAAAAAATCCTTCGCAAGGACGGGATGTTCGCCAAGCGGCCCTCTGAAGTCAATCCCGAGGTGAACGAGGAGATGGATCGGATCGTCTCCAAGGCAACCGCATACGCTCCCAAGGACCGGTTCGGTTCCTGCAAGGAATTCATGCAGGCCCTCCAGGCATATCAGAAGCACCATCTTTCCTGATTTTTTGGAGGCACGGCCATGGCCGATGCGAAGCTGAAAAAAACCGCAGTCGAACGAATCGGACGGCACTTTGCCCTCCTGTTCAACAGGGCAACGATGTATCGCCACGATCATCCCTATTCGGTCCAGTCCATCACAGAGCTGCACGGGCATCTGACACGGGGGCTCGAGGTCCAGAATCCCCTGGTTATCTTGTTGAGCCATGAACAGTTTTACATCGAAGACGAGGCTTTTGACCCGCGGTTGAACACCGCTCGCATGGCCACCCATTTCGACAAGGCGGGAATTCAATCCGTCTCCTTCCACAAAGGGGTGTCGATAACCGAGCTTCAGGAGTTTGCGCGGATCTTTATCGATCTGACCGGCTATCCTGATGCGGAAGCCATGAAGAACGGCCTGCTCAGGTCCGGTGTCTCCACTATTCGAATCAACCACGTCTTCTTTCAGAAAATGACCGAGGACGATGCCGTCGTCTCACGGGATCAGGTCCCGGGAACGGAGGCGGCGCCGGATGTCGGGCAATCCGCCCCCGGCCAGCCGGATTTCATGGACGCCATGGCCGGGGGGCTCATTCTCGAAGAGCTGGAGAAAGCCTTTTCCATTCGCGGCATCATCGAAAACCCGTCCGCCGCCTCCCGTGCCCTCATTCAGGCGGACATGTCCGCTGCAGCAGACGCAGGGGGGGAGCAGGCGTCAGGACCGGTCATCGTCAAGCATCTCGGTCACCTTCGTCAGGAGATGGAGGCAGCCGAGGAAGGGGTGGAAGGCGTCGGTCTGGCAGAGCTGGCCGAGGCGGTTTTCGACCTCAAGCGAAAGCTGCTGAACGGCATCGATATTCAGAAAGCCGGTGGGGTTTTCTTCGAGGACGAAGAGCGGATCCGGGACGAAGCCGACGGGCTCACCGACGCGGTGTTCATCCGCCTCATCCGGCAGGAGTATCAAAAAGGAAAGGTGTCTGTGGTGCGGCTGGCGCAGATCGTCCGGCGGCTGATACCGGACCCGTCCGAGATCCAGCGGCTCATGCCAGAGATGAAGATCGCCCTTTTGGATGAGGGAATGACACCGGAAGAATTCCTGACCCTTGGAAACGAACTGAAGAAGGAACTCCAAAGCGAGGCGTTGGCCCAATTGTTGAAGAAAAGCGCCCAGGAGTTCGGGGTCGACGGTGAATCCGTGGTGAGGGAGGTGCTGACCCATCCCCAGATGGCGGCCGAGATGATCTACCTGGCCTCGGAAATCCGGAAATCGAAGGGGGACGAGAATGCCCTCACCGACGTTCTGGTGGATTATGTGGAGCGCGTCGGCGAGAGTCTGGCCCTGGAGGAGGTTGCTGAGGACGGCGATACCGGGGAAGCCCATGTCAAGGGCGTCATGGGCCGCATTCAATCGGAGATGCTGGACCGTCTGAAAACCAAAAACCTCGATGATGACCTGTTGAAGTCGGTGGAAGAGCGGCTGAAGAGCCGCCTCGAGGATGTGATGGACAAACTGAAGCGGGAGTGGGGCGGGGGGCAGTCCATTCCCGTCCGATCGGAGGATCTGAGGCGATTCTCCATTCTGGGCGTCCTTGAAGAGGGCGCCGGCGACGACGAAGACCTGCCTCAGATCCTCGATCAGATCAGAGGATCACTCAGAAAACGGGGGGTTCATGAAGCCAATTTCAATGCGGTCTACGAGGAGTTGATAAAGGGAAAAATCGCATGGCAAAAGCGCGAAGAGAAGAAAAGTCTGCCCCTTGGGGTTCTCAACCGCAGCAGCATTCTTTACTTTTTGGAAAAGGAAA
>JASFIA010000493.1:0-3059 GCA_050122915.1 Desulfobacterales bacterium
GTGGCTATCATCAGTGAGCAGGTCGGGGTTCGCGAGACAGTGCGTCGCGTCAACCGCCTGATTGCCGGGCTGTCCTTCAGAGAATGCTGCGAGCTAGAGGATCTCCAGAAAGCCCTGGCTGTCGAGGAGCGGTTCACCTATGTTCTCGGCCCCATAAAGATCGCCCTAAGGCCCCGGCTCTTAACTGTCGGGCAGTTGTCGGCGCTAGATGCATATTGCACGGCCATGTGGAAGGACTGCCTGATTCTCGAACAAATGTGGCATGCGGGTGTCTTGGACGACTATATCGACATCGAAGCCGAGGAACTCGATATCGCCAGGCTCCAGCCCTGGAAAGGCGGCCCTGCCATTTTCGCAGCGGACGGCCTCTTCAGTTTCGGGGCCCATCCGGAGGTGTGACGGTGATCCAAGTGGATCCGGACTGGTGGAAGGCGCTGTTCGACGACATCTACCTTGTCACCGACGCCCGATCGGTTTGCAACGCGGAACTGACCCGGTGTGAGGTGAAGGTCATCCGCAAACTGCTTCCCATTCGCCCGGAGGACAGAATCCTGGATCTCTGCGGCGGCCATGGCCGGCATTCTCTGGAGCTCTCTCGACAGGGCTTTCGCAAGATCACGGTGGTGGATTATTCGGAGTCCCTGCTCAATATCGGCGCCAGTGACGCCTCCCTGAAAAACCGGCCGGTCCGGTTCGTCAGGGGAGATGCCCGCAATCTGGAACTGGACGCCGGCGCCTACCACCACGTATTGATTCTTGGCAACTCACTGGGGTATGGGGCCGGGGCGGAAGACGACCTTCGGATGCTACGGGAAAGCCGACGAGTGCTAAAGTCCGGCGGATGGCTGCTGGTCGATGTCACCAACGGTGATGCGGTGCGCCGCCGGTTCGCCCCCAATGCCTGGCACGAAATCGGGGCCGAAACGGTGGTTTGCCGGCAGCGGGAACTCCAAGGCAATAGAATCTGCGCACGGGAACTGGTCCTTAACAAAACCTCCGGGATGGTGAGGGATCAGACCTACAGCATTCGCCTTTATTCTCTGGAGAGCCTGATGGGGCTGGTCGAAAAGGCCGGCTTCTTGTCGGTTCGGGGGGTTACCGATTTTGCACCCTTCAAAGAGGAGGGAGATCTTGGGTTTATGAATCACCGCATGATCGTGACGGCCTGCAAGCCGTAATCACCAACGGCCCCAGGGTTCGCCGGGTTCCTCCACAGGGCTCATCCGCCTCACGGGTGGATGCGATTGCTATCACCCCTGATACAGGGTTTGCGCGACGTCGGCCACTTCGCAGCCGATGCCTCTGGCGTGAAGCGTGTCTACGGCAAGCCGGACCTGGCCCGGCGTCTCGAGGATCACTTCGGCCCCGGTCGCCGACCGAATGATTCGGAAGTCATTTTCCTCCAGAATGACTGTGGCATCGTCACACCGGCTGACGTGAAGGCCCAGAACCGTGAAATCCGACATGTAATTGGCCGGCAGTGTGCTGAGGGGGATCACGAAAGTTTCAGTGGTGTCATTCATATGGGGGTTCGTAACGATCGGATATCGGCCCATGGTCACCTCCTGTTCATTGACCGGTGGTCGGCACGAGTGGTTATGGCCGATTGCCGGTTCATGGACTTCTGCCGCCATCTCCTTCGGCACGGGAATTCAAGCTGAGGCTGCCGATGGGCAGGGGCGTCATTCATTTCTCAACCCTTGCATTCCCCCATTGGAAATGCCATCTACCCTGACACAGGCGTTTACCCGCTCGCATGCGTTCATCAGCGACCAGGTGATGGTGGAACAAGATGAGGAAGGAGAGAGACGATGATTCAACCCCTTGCCGAAGGCATGACATTTACATTCACCTACACCGTACCGCAAAACAAGACCGTTCCCCATCTGTTTCCGGAATTCGAGGAGGGTCTTAAAATGCCGGACGTATTCGCCACCGGCTTCATGATCGGACTCTTTGAATTTGCCTGCATCAAGTTCATCAACCCCCATATCGACTGGCCACGGAAGCAGACCGTCGGGATCCATGTCAATGTCAGCCACACGGCGGCCACGCCTCCCGGCCTGACGGTCACGGTCAAGGGGCGCCTGGAAAAAATCGACGGCAAAAAGCTTCGCTTTTCACTGGAGGCATTCGACGACAAAGACCCCATTTCCAAAGGGACCCACGATCGTTTCATTATCGATGCGGAGGCGTTCAAAGCGGCTGTGTCGAAAAAAGCCGCCGGCCGCTGATCACGACGAACGGCCCATCGCCCTTCCGGACCGCTGCACCACAGTCCGGCCGCTGACCACCGATACCATTGATCCCGGCGTCGTGTTCAGACAAAGCGGATGGCCGCCAGGTACGTCTTGACTCTGGTCACGGCTGAGAGAAACAGTTTCGATCCCGTGTGGGCCAAGAAGAGATTGCTCCGGTCTCCGCAGACTTCTGCGAATTCGGGACCGATGACATGGGCGGGATCGCTTGCCTTCCTGTTCCTGCCGAGCGCTTCCACATATAAATCCAGCCGGTCTCTAAGGATCTGAAAATAATCGATGTCGTGGCCTATCATCATGCCGGTTGTGTTCGACAGGGTCTGTGAAAAGTCATAAACGGTTTTCCAGAAGCATTCCAAGAGTGGGGCTTTACAGGTGCTGCTTTCCAGGTGAAAAGAGAGGGACCAGCCGACGCTGATGATTTTTAGAATTTGAAGCTCGTATTCCACCATTCCGGTATTGGTTTCCTCTCCATCCGGTAAGCGGGCCAACAGCCATTTGACGTCCGCTCGATCGATGGCATAATTGAAAAGATCTTCTCCCGCCTGTTCTATTTCCGGAGCCGATGGATGCTCCCCCTTGTCAGTCATCATCCCTCTCTTCGGTCATCGCATAACGCCCAATCGGTTTGTCATGTTTACGTCGGTCATCATCGTGGAGCCTCACCGTTTTTTTGGGCTGATATTGGGCTCGGCAGGTGTCTCACGGGTTTCCCCACCAGCGGGAGTCTCTATGCTTCCGTCCATTAAAAATTCACGAGCCATCAACGCGCAAACGGATAGCGCCATTTCGCGGTGGCCT
>JASFIA010000494.1:0-3055 GCA_050122915.1 Desulfobacterales bacterium
GGCCTTCATGGCGTCGCGGATTGCCTTGGCAACGTTATTCTCCCGGGTGCCGTCGGCCACGGGAACGCGAACCTCGATGGCCTGCCCCCCGATGGGCTCGATTCGAAAAACGATCTCTCCGGTGGAGTTGGCGCCCTCGCTCACTTCGATGCGCCACTTGTTGGACGGTTTGGCGTCGGCCGGCGGGGAAAGCATGCCGAAGACGGCAAGAAAAAAGAGCGCACCGGCAAGCCGTTGTAGAGGTGTGGTCTTCATTCGTATTCTCCTTTCGAGAGAAGATTTCCGGCTTGGTATCGATTCAGGGAACCGTCCAGAGGCGGCCGGTTCGTCCCGGCTATTCGTAGTAGCTCTCCGCGATGCGATCGACGTAGGGCAGCGATGCCAATCCCTTCAGGACATTCCTGAAACCGGCCTGCCGTGTGTTTCCCATGCAGAGCCTTTGATCCCCCGAGCAGCCGACGCGCCCGGGGGATTCCGGATAACAGGTGACCGAAGGATCGATTCCCCTGACCTCTTCCAGGAATCGGGTATGGTCAGGGACGCAGAATTCATAACCGACAGAGTGCCGGGAGCTTCCGGCGCCCGTAAGTCCGTCATCGGAGATTCGCTCAAGGTCGAAGGCGATCTTTCGGCCGACGTCCTCATCCCCCGCCCGAATCCCCCCGGCGAGTGCGATGACCGCCAGGGGCAGTATCACCCACCCCATCGGTATGCTCCTCATCCGCTCCCCCAGTTCAACGCACCGGATCCACCCTGACCTCGACCCGCGTCGGATGGCCCCGGGTGATGACGGGAAAGACCCGGGTGCTGATGAATCGGAGGCGTCCCTCCGCCTCGATGCGGGCTTGGATCCCGTAAGTGAAACGGGGGTCGATGATTTCAGGGTCGTAGGGCAATTCAAAGGGCACAGGCACCTGGCCCGGCTGGGCAATGACCTGCCTGGAGATGACCGTCGCCGCCGCGTCCTGCCGGGAAATGTCCACCAGCATGACGTGGATCTCAGCATCCGGCGGCAGGGCCATGCGCTGCAGGTAGAAAACTGTTCCCGTGACCGCGTGCCTGTCGGTTTCTTCTGTTCCGGCCTCGATTTTCTGGCCCATCGCCGCCTGACTCCCCTCCCAGTGGATGCAGCATAAAAATAATAGCGATAGTGCCGAAGCGCGAGCGAATCCGTATCGCATTTCCACTCCCCATGGTGATTCGGCTGCGAGACGTCCGGTCACAAGGTCCGAGAACCCGGGTTTGACGACATCGTCTACCGGCGAAAGCCCAAGGCCCCCCCAACCGCAGCCGCGGCCGCCGACGGAAGCAAAGCCACCAAGTAGTGCATGGCGCTCTGGGCGCCGTCCGTCATCCAGGCCACCGAGGCGTCGACCCAGCCCTGGACCGCCCCGCCGTCCCATCCGAAAGACGCCAGAAGCCCCACAATGGCCAGAACGATACCCGCGACGATGGAGGTGACCTTCAGGGCCCGGCGGAGGAACCAGCCGACCAGAAAGCCTCCAACATAACTGCCGGAGGCCGAGAAGACGGCCGGGGCGTATGGGGTCATCCATGCGAGGGAGTCCCCTCCGGTCGGGCCTGTGAGCCACACAAACCCCGATGCCAGAAAAAGACCGGCTCCGGCGAGGGCCGATGTCGCTCCCAAGGGGGATCGACCTTTTCGGAACAGCAACTTCAGGGGAGATGCCCCTCCCCCGTTGTCGGTGTCTATGATCTTCATGGGGACTCGTCCCTGCGAATTTCAGAACCGGCGCTTGGACCCGCGCCGGTCGGGGTCATCCTTTGGGAATGCGGATCTTCTGGCCCGGGAAGATCAGGTTGGCATCCTTGATGACCTCCCGGTTGGCCTCGAAGATTTTCGGATAGTCGTTGGCGTTGCCGTAGTAGGTCTTGGCGATGGCCGACAGGGTGTCTCCTTTCTTAATCACATAGTATTCAACCGGAGCCACCGCAGGCGGCGCCGTCAGGTTGTCGGCCCGGACCTCGCCGATACCCTTGATGTTGCCGGCCATGAGCACGGCCTTTTCCATGGCCTCAGCACTTTCCGCCTGACCGCTCAGGACGGCCACGCCGTTCTCCACGCTGACCTCGAGGTTCGACACTCCCGGGTTTTCAGTTTCGATGAGCGCCTTGATTTTCTCCGGGGCTTCGTCCTCGCTGCCGAAGATCTTGTTGCCGATGTCTTTTACGAAATCAAAGAGTCCCATATTCTTTTCCTTTCAAAAGGTCCGGAAAGCCTTGTGCTTTCCAAGGGTGAGTGTTCAATGGGGTTCAGCGGATCCCCAGGGTTTCCTCTAAGCTGGCCGCCACATCTCTTCCAAGGCCGAGGTCTCGCGCCAGATTCTCCAGATACTGCCGCTCGGCCGGGGTATCCACCTCGATGGCCAGAAGGGAGGCGGCGTAAAGCTCGGCCCCGAGTTGGGGGTTGCCCCTGGCGGCGGCGGCAAGGGAGGCCGTGTCCATGGGGTTACCCATTTCGGCCAGCACGAAATCCCTGGCCTCCGAATCGATGCCGCTGCCCTCGAGTTTTCCCAGGATGCGCTGGATCTCCGCCTGGTCGATATGCCCGTCGGCCTTGGCCGCATTGATCATGGCCCTCAAAATGAGTTCCGCCTTGTTTTGGAGTTGATGCCGCTCCTCGTCGTTCTGGGGTTCCCGAACGCTTAAAGGAACTTCCCGGGGTTGCTGCTGAGCGTTTTTAAGGGCGGAGTAGGCCATCGCCCCCAAGACCGCCAGGGCACCCCCTCCGACGGCCCCCTTGGCCGACCCCCCGCCGCCGCCCAATAGGGAACCGGCCAGAGCCCCGAGGCCGCCAATGGCCAGGTTCTTGTTGCCCCCTATGGAACGGCTTGCGTCGCCGAGAACACCGGCAAGCATGCCGCCGATGCCCCCGCCGCTTTTGCCTCCCCCCAAAAGACCCGACAGCGCACTGCCGAGCCCTCCGCTGCCGCCCAATAGATCGGAAAGACCGCCGCCGGACGAGGGCCCCCCGGCCCCAAGGGCGTTCTGGAGCCTCCGGTTGGTGGATCCTGACATCCCCCCCTGCTGGATC
>JASFIA010000495.1:0-3053 GCA_050122915.1 Desulfobacterales bacterium
CTGCTTGAAGGCCCTTCATTATTTTGATAACAGATCCGACCCGTTGAGGGCGATTGCCGCCTATATTGTTGAGCGGGCCCGCTGAGCATCGGGAAAATCATCTCGGGGCCATTGGGTACCAATGAAAGGACACCGGTTTTGGCCATTTTGGACACCATCCATTCCCCCGCCGACCTGAAGCGCCTCGATCGATCGGTTCTAAGCGATCTGGCAGAGGAAATCCGACAGCGGATTGTCCATGTCGTGTCCACCAACGGCGGGCATCTGGCCCCGAGTCTTGGCGTCGTAGAACTGACGATCGCTCTTCACTACGTGTTCGACATGCCGGATGACAAGATCGTCTGGGATGTGGGCCATCAGACGTATGCCCACAAACTGCTGACCGGTCGGAACGATCGTTTTCACACCCTGCGGCGATTCGACGGTCTTTCGGGTTTTTCAAGACGCAGTGAAAGCCCATACGATGCCTTCACTACCGGTCACAGCAGCACGTCTATCTCCGCCGCTCTGGGTATCGCCTGCGCCAAACGTCATCAGAAGGACCGCTCGAAGGTCATCGCCGTTATCGGCGACGGCTCCATGACCGCCGGTCTGGCCTACGAAGGCCTCAACCAGGCCGGAGATGTTCGAAAGGACCTCATTGTCATTTTAAACGACAACGACATGTCCATCGCGCCCAACGTGGGGGCGCTCTCTTCCTTTCTTTCAAGGACCTTTTCCGCCAAACGCCTCCAGCATCTGAGAAAAGAAATCGGCGAGTTTCTCAAATCGCTTCCGCGCATCGGCGATGACGTCTACCAATTTGCAAAACGGTCTGAGGAGTCTTTCAAGGCCTTTGTCACTCCGGGAATGTTGTTCGAGGCCTTCAACTTCGACTACTTCGGTCCCATTAACGGACACAAGCTCAATCACCTGATCGACATTCTCCAAAACATTAAAATGCTGGATGAACCCGTCCTTCTCCATGTCACGACCACCAAAGGCAAAGGATATCCACCGGCGGAAAAAAACCCGGTATACTTTCACGGCTGTGGTAGCTTCGATGTGGAAACCGGAACGTGTCAGATCTCTGGGAAACCGATTCCCACCTACACCGAGGTTTTTGGTCAAACCCTTGTCGACCTCGCATCGAAAGACGAGAGAATCATCGCTGTGACCGCTGCTATGCCGGAAGGCACGGGGCTGTCTCAATTTGCTAAGCGTTTCCCTAGCCGTTTTTTTGATGTCGGGATTGCCGAGCAGCATGGTGTCACTTTTGCCGCAGGGTTGGCCGCCGAAGGGCTAAAACCCGTCGTTGCCGTCTACTCCACGTTTCTCCAGCGAGCCTATGACCAGATCATTCACGACGTTTGTATCGAATCGCTGCCCGTGGTTTTTGCCATTGACCGAGGGGGAATTGTTGGTGAAGACGGCATCACCCACCACGGCCTGTTCGATTTCGGATATCTGCGCTCTATCCCCAACATGACCGTCATGGCGCCAAAAGATGAAAACGAACTTAGACGAATGCTGCTGACCGCGGTTGGGCACAGCGGCCCCGCGGCGATCCGATATCCAAGAGGAAAAGCCCTGGGCGTGGATGTAGATGACTGCCCGGAACCACTGCCCATAGGGAAGGGTGAAGTCATGGCGGCGGGAAGCGATGTTCTCATTTTAGCCATCGGCCGAACCGTTGCGGACGCTCAAAATGCACGCGAGCGCCTGCTCAGTCACGGTATCGACGCTGCCGTCATCAACTGTCGATTCGTCAAACCCATCGACACCGGACTAATTGCCGAGTGGGCAAGCCGGATTCCAAATCTAATCACGGTTGAAGAACACATGCTGGAGGGAGGATTCGGCAGCGCGGTGCTTGAATGTCTTGCCGATCGTCAGGTCGCTCCCCAGCAAATCCGTCGGTTGGGAATTCGGAATTTATTCGTCGAACACGGCTCCCAGGGTCAGCTCAGGCGGATTCACGAAGTGGATGAAGACGCGATCGTGGAAGCAGCACTAGAAATGATCCCTGAAGCGGCCATGGGTAATGCAGCCCTCTTCCCAATCCCCAAGCAATGAATCCGCCCACCCAACGCATCGACGCCGCCCTTGTCGAAAAAGGACTTGCCCAGAGCCGCGACCGGGCCAAACGCCTGGTGATGAGCGGTAGGGTCCTTGTCAACGACATCCCTGTGGATAAGCCCGGCACGCAGATTGCCGCGGATGCCGTCTTGACGATAAAGGGCGAGGAGATTCCTTATGTGAGCCGAGGCGGCCTCAAGCTGGAGAAGGCCCTGGTGATATTCGGTATCGATCCCAACGGGATGGTGTGCATGGATGTCGGCGCCTCTACCGGAGGATTCACCGACTGCCTGCTTCAGCGCGGAGCCGAGCGGGTTTTCGCCGTGGATGTGGGCTACGGGCAACTGGCCTGGTCGCTGCGGCAGAATCCGCGCGTTGTGCTCTTCGAACGCACCAATATCCGCAGAATGTCCCCGACGGATCTGCCAGAACCCGTGGACCTCGCCGTCATCGATGTCTCTTTCATTTCCCTTCGCATCGTCGTTCCCGTCGTGCAGTCTTTTTTGAAGACGAACGGAACGATCCTGGCCTTGATAAAGCCTCAGTTCGAAGTTGGGAAAGGCAGGGTCGGAAAGGGGGGGGTCGTCAGGGATGCCGCCCTCCATGACGAGGTCATTCGAGATCTGACATCCTACTTTTCCTCGGTGGGTCTTGACTGCCGTGAGGTCATTCCCTCCCCCATCCGTGGTGCAAAGGGAAACCGGGAATTTTTGATCCATCTGGGGGCGTGTCGATGACACCCATCGGTCATCCGGCGAATCGCCGTGGAATACTGCCCGGCGCGGTCGCCAACGAAAATAAGCTTGCTTTTTTTTGTTATCTCAGATACCTAAGCAGACTTTGGCATTCAACAGTCGATGGCGCTCTGCCTTATCAATCCACAATGGGAGAGGAGTTTAAATGGCTGAACAATCTGAAAAATTGAGAAATATCGCTCTCGTTGCCCACAGCGGCGCCGGCAAGACCTCTCTGGCGGAATACATGTTGTTCAAGGC
>JASFIA010000496.1:0-3051 GCA_050122915.1 Desulfobacterales bacterium
CTTCAGGGGGAACGTTTGGTACCTTATTGAGGGGGGCCCCGGAGCTTTCACCCGAAAAATGGCACCGCATCAAGCTGTTCGTCGGGGAATCGAGAGATATCGTCCTCTTTCTGGATGGTGTTCCGGTCTCCAGAGCCGACTATCCGACGACCAATCGACTGGGAACCGTGGGGGGGCACCCCGGCCTTTATGCCGGGCGATCCATGCGGCAGGGCAATCCCCTCAGAGGCTGGATGATGGTCGACAATTTCGAAATACGCTGTTGGTAAGCAAGGGATTGGGGCGGGCCGAAGTCAGTCGGATGGACGAAACAGCTGTCGAAAAAACCAGATGACGGCTTCAAGTTGGATATCAAAACACATTTTGCTTTTCCCGCAACGTCGGACACCGAAATAGATGGGCGTTTCCACAATTCTCAGCCCCCGCTTCTGAGCGGCCCGGCACATTTCCACCTGAAAGATATACCCTTTCGATCGAATCCGCTCCAAACCGATGGCTCTGAGGGCATCGCTTCTCCAGCATCGAAACCCCGACGTCGCATCCTTGATTCGGCCTCCGAGAATCAACCGCGCCATCAATGAATTCGAAAGCCAGCTCAAAAACCGCCGGGTCACTGCCCGGTTGCTGTAGACCGTTCCACCCGGCACGTATCGGGAGCCGATGACCACATCGTTCGTTTCAATTAGTTTTAAAAATTGGGTAATTTGACTCGCAGGGTGAGAGAAATCGGCATCCATCTGGATGATGATGCGAGCGTCGCTGTCAAGCCCGTATCGGAACCCTTGCAGATAGGCGGTTCCCAACCCGTCCTTTCTCTTTCGGTGAAGAATGTCCATCCGGCCGGGGTATTGGGCGGCCAGCCGCTCAGCGACCTGCCCCGTCCCATCGGGGGACGCATCGTCGACGATCAAAACCCCGACCTCTTCCAGATCGAGTGAAAAAATGTCCCTGACGAGATCCGGGAGGTTTTCGGCTTCGTTGTAGGTTGGAATGACTACCAGGTACCGGGGCATCGATCACATCCCTGTTTTCTCGCATCTTTTGGGGGTCAGAGAAAGCCGCTCCACATCCGTTGGCGGCCGAGGGGTCCGCTGCAGGATACATCGTGATACCATCGCGCGAGTGAATGGCTTCGACGAGGCAAAAAGGAATGGGCCGTCAAAAGGGCAACGAGCAGCAGCATCGGTAACATGGCCGCTGCGATTCACCACCACACACTATTCAGACTGCAGGTTTTGGAGTTTTAATTCGTCGGTGCTCCAAAGGCCCTCCGGAATTCGATAGACCTTGAGTCGACATTTGAAATCGCTGAACTCTTGTATGACCGTTGACTTATCGATGAGCAGGGCCAGTTCCGGGTTATCGGGGATTTTTTGGGTGATGCTCTCGTAGGTAACCAATAGGGATGGCCGGTGCTTGCGAAAATCCCCGTTGTAGAGATGCCGCTGGAAACGGCCGATTTTAAAGTAAGGCTGCCGAATCAAGGTTCCTATCGTCTCCTCTGTAATCACCGCGGCATTGATTGGCTCGCTGGCATCGAAATACCGTTTCAAATCAGCCCCGGCATTCTGTTGCGCCGATCCAAACAAGTCGAACAACGCAAAGACATTGATGAGAAAGATCAGAGACAATACAGCAGAGATCATCTTCCGATGGATCGGGTTTCGCCGCACCAACCCGACGGTCTCCATTGCCGCAAAGGCGTACAGTGGTACCAACACCATCAGATAGTAGTGGGGAATTTTCAAGCTGATGGATCCAAAAAAAACAAGCGAGGCCGCCGTGCACGAAAACAGCACCGCATTGTCTTGAAGAACCGCAAGGGTCCTGTGGCGTATGGCCAAGTAGATCTTTCCGATAAAAAAGCCGAAGGCGATCAGAGCGGTGATCATCATGCCCGCATAGATCCGGTAATTGCCCGTAATGGCGGTGATCAGGTGATTGAAACTCTCCACAACCCCTCTGGAGTGCTGGAGGCCGAAGGTTCTGCGGATCTGAACGGTGTAATGGTCGATAAAAAAATCGCCGTAGATGGTCACCATGGCGAAAATGTAAGCGAAGATAAGGCCGCCGGCCGTCGCCGCCAAGAGGGCATGGGCCTTGATATCTTTTCTACCGTTGATCACCCAGCAGATGGGGACCATCAGCAAAAAGTAGAGACCGACATGTTTGTAGATACTCACCGCCGACAGGAGGGCTCCGGCAAGGGCGAAGCGCCAGTATTGCGTCGTCTCCGCCTTGAGAGCGCTGTCGTATACCCAAAGCCCCATGATACCGATGGGCATCATGGTGTTCTCGATCCAGCCCACCCGATTGCTGAATACCATCCAGCTGTCGATACCCAGCAAAAAAAGGGCGATGAGGGCCCCGCCGTCTCGCCCTCTATCGTAAGCAATCAAAAAGAAGAACAGGATTGCGAGGGTCACGGTGGACATCGCAGCGGCCAGGATTCGGGCAATCTCGATACTCATGCCGAAGCGCTCGAACCATCCCCCCAGCAGAAGAAAATGAAACGGAGGATGGTAGAGATACACCGGTTCGACGGCCCCGATTTCGGTCTTGACGCGGATATCGCCAGTTCGGGCCACGTTGGCGCCGATGCTGGTGTAAACCGGTTCGTCCCACTCGTAGTAAGGCGCCACGGCAAGGTTCCAGAAACGGAAAAACACCGCTACCAGAAAAATCAGCAAAAAGAGCAAGTGACGATATGGAATGGGAATCTGTTTGAAGACCTGGGTGGCTGATGGCATATCAGTTTCTGGGGTGCATGTTTGTGTAGTATTGATCCTTGGGGCAGGCTCTCCCCCCCTTTACAAGTCCGCGAATAGCACCATAGGTGAACGCAGATCCCAATATCAGGGATACCGGCGGGAACAACAATCCCGGCCGCCCGGCAGCCCTTAGATTCAAAAGGGATGCCGAGAAAAGCATGGACAAGGCGACGACAAGGGTAATGGACGGCCACCTCAGCAGAGCAACCCCCGTCAGGACCACCACCGCCCCTAAAGCAAGGAGCTGTGCCAGTCGGCGCCGGGTTAGGGGGGAGGCCGG
>JASFIA010000497.1:0-3049 GCA_050122915.1 Desulfobacterales bacterium
ATCCACATCCCGCAGGGTGGCGAGGCTGAACACCGAGGCCGCAGATCCAATCGCGGACAGGGTATCCGCGTACACCGATTCCGTGCCCCAGGGGATGCCCTGGAAGAGGGCCGGCGCCAGTGCGTCGAAGCTATCGCGGCGGGTGCCGAGGAGATAGTAGCCGCCATCGGCCGCGGGCCCCAACACGACATCGTGGAGAATTAAGCGATCGAAGGCCTCTGAGAGCAGCTCGATGCCGATGCCGGGAATGTCGCAACCGACGAGAACGGCCCGCTTTGCCCCTTGCCTGTGGGCGCATTGCAGGGCCCGCCGCATCCGTTGGCCGATATCTCCTCCTCCCTGGGGCCGACAGGTGCACCGTCCCCCCAGCCATCGGGCGACCGTATCCGAGGTGCCCCCGTCGAAGCGCACTTCAAGGGCGACGGACCGCACTGCGGACAGATGGACGGCTTTCCCCATGAGGTGCTCGGTCATCTGCCGGTGGAGATCGGCCGCCCCCGCCTCCCCCAGGGCTGGAATCAGTCGGGTCTTGCTCCGCCCCGGGGCCGGGAAGCGGGTGAAGATGATCAGGCGGTCTGCAGGAGGCATGGCGGAGATCCTTTGGCCGATGGACAGCGTCATCATCCGGACATGAAAGGGACGAAGAGGGAACGGATGAAATCGATGTCCATGTAGGCATTGAGCGTCTGCCAGGTATCCGGATTGCGGATCCCCCCGTAGTCCGTCTGGTAGGCCACCCAGCCCATGGCCGACCATGAGATCCCCCGAAGATAGACGAAGGGATCCTTTAACCGAACCCGTTCGAATAGGGTGTCCTTCAAATGGGCATCGTCGATTTGATCCGCATACCGCTTCAGGAACCGGGCTTTCTCGGATGGGCTCATCCGAAAGTCGGTTTTCCAAAGGGTGGTCAACGGGGAGCAGAAATGGCAGAGATCCGAAGACGGATCGCCCCATCGGGGCATCTCCCAGTCCACAAGATGAATGGAGCGCCGATCGGCGTTGACGATAAAATTGCCGGCGTTGACTTCGGTGTTGACGATGCACTGCCATGGGTCGGCCTGGAAAAACCGCTCCTGCTGGCGAGCCTCGCCGGCCCAGGCCTTGACCTCTTGGAGGAACCCTCGGATCTCCGGATCGGCAAGGTCGGAGTCGAAATAACGCTGGAGCAGTCCGGCGCACTCGTCGTACACCAGGCTGAGGGGCATCTCCTCCCGGATGAGGTGGTTGTCGGCCTCCGGCACCGGCACCCGATGGATCTGGGCGAAGAGGCCGGCGGCGGCGTCTATATCCGCGGTGTAGTCGAGGGGGCGGCCTGGAAGGTATTCCATGATGAGCACCCCCCGGTCGATCCGGCGCCTGGAGTCGTCCACAAAATACCCCGCCGGTGTAACGCCGCTGTTGTGTAAAAGGTTTAGGGTGTTGAACTCATAGATCACTTGGTCGGCTCGGTTGATTTGGGTGCCGATATTCACCCGAAACACCAGGACCGCGTCCGCGGACACCAGGCGATAGTTGAGATTGTATTCGCCCCCGGCCAGGGGCTCGACTCGGAACCGCCGGCCGGACATGGCAGGAACCTCCGACCAGTTGCTACCGGCCAGGTACCTCTCCACTTTCTTCCGGTAGTCGGTCATGGGGTCATGGGCCTGGCGGGTCATCGGGAGTCCTCGGGAGACGGTGGCAATCCGCCGCCGCCAGATGTCGGGAAGATACGGACTTTTTCCGGAGGCAGGGTGAGCATCACCCGCTGGCCCTTGCGAAAGCTGCCGTCTCCTGTCAATACCACCAGACGCCCGGCCTGGCAGTTCACCCACACCCGGGTGGCCGTCCCCTCGAAACTGGTGCGGATCACTTCTCCTTCGATATCGCCCGCCCCGTTTACCGCGGGGGAGATGCGAATGTCCTCAGGCCGGATAGTGGCATCTCTCCGGCCGCCGTTGCCGTTGGCACCGGCAGCGGGAAAGCGTCCGAAACCGGAAAGAAAAACGTCGTCTCGGATCCGGCCGGTCAACAGGTTGTCCCCGCCGAAAAAGCGGGCCACGTCCGGATCCGCTGGCTGATGAAAAAGCTCCTGCGGACGCCCCACCTGGCGCAGTGTGCCGTTCAGCAAGAGACTGACCCGATGGCTCATCATGAGGGCCTCTGACTGGTCGTGGGTGACGAAGAGGGTGGTCAGCCCGGTGTCGGTTTGAATGTTCTGGATCAGTTCCCGCATCTGCTGCCGGAGATTGGCATCCAGGCTGCTCAGGGGTTCGTCCAGCAGAAGAACAGCCGGCCGCAAAACCAGGGCCCGGCCCAGCGCCACCCGCTGCTGCTGCCCCCCCGAAAGCTCGTGGACTTTTCGTTTTTCAAAGCCGGAGAGCTCGGTCATCTCCATGATGTCCCCGATGCGGCGCCTGGCGTTATGGCCCGTCTCTCCCCGCATTCGAAGCCCGAAGCCGATGTTCTGGGCCACGTTCATGAAGGGAAACAGAAGGGGCTTTTGGAACACCAGCACGGCATCCCGCTTCTCAGGGGGCAGGTCGACGACCGGCCGGTCGTCGATCAGGATCCGTCCCGAGTGGGGTCGGATCAGGCCGGCCACCGCCTTTAGAATCGTTGTCTTCCCGGCACCGCTGGGACCGAGAAGGGATACCATTTCACCGTCTTCAACGGACAGGCTGAATTGCCTGACGACGGTGCGGCGACCATACTGAAGCGTCAATCGATCAAGGGTCAGCCGCCCCATTAGTGCACCCCTTCCAGACCGTGGCGCCCTAAATACCTGGCGCTGAAAAGCAGCACCACGAATGCGGGCAAGACGAAGACCAAACTGACGGCGGCGGCCACGGGACGATCCCCGCTGCCCATAAGGGAAAAAAGAATCACGGGCAGGGTCATGAGCCGACCGCCCCCGATGATCAGGGTGCTCAAATACTGGGCCCAGGACAGCAGAAACGAAAACAGCCCCGCCACCACAATACCAGGCAAGACCATGGGCAGCATCACCCTGACCACCACTGCCGTTCCCGAGGCCCCGAGGGATCGCGCCTGATCTTCGAAATCC
>JASFIA010000498.1:0-3041 GCA_050122915.1 Desulfobacterales bacterium
CATCGTTCCGGTGGAATTCATGACAAAGTACACGTTTGTCCCCTACAAAAAAGAAGACGATGTGCTGACGATCGCCATGGCCGAACCCATGAACATCATGAAACTCATCGATGAGCTGGAGATGGTCACCAATTTTGAAATCGCTGTCGTCGTGGCCAGCGAACCCAGCATTCTGCGCCAGATCAAGCGGTTTGAAAATTCACAGAACCTTCTCCGGACAACCTCCGACGACATGAAGCTGGCCGTCGTCCGGGAGTCGGACAAGGGCAATTACGCGCTGAGCGCGGAAAAAGTCTCCGCCGAGGCGAGCCCCATCGTCAAGCTGGTCGATTCCACCATCCTCGATGCCATCAACAAGCGGGCCAGCGACATTCACTTCGAAACCACCTCCCAGGGCCTGATCATCCGCTACCGGATCAACGGGATGCTCCACCAGGCCACCAATCCAATCGATGCAAAACACCATAGCCCCATCATCTCGCGCATCAAGGTAATGAGTGAGCTGGACATTTCGGAAAAACGGATTCCTCAAGACGGCCGGTTCAAAATAATGGTCAAAGACCGCTACATCGATTTCCGTATCTCGATTCTACCGACCATTTTCGGGGAGGACGCCGTCATCCGCATCCTCGACCGGGAAAACATTGGAAACCGTGCCGGCAAATTCCAGCTTGAGGAGATGGGTTTTGCCGAATACGAACTGCTCCGTATCCGCCGAATGATCCATGCTCCTTACGGAATGTTTTTGATGACGGGCCCCACCGGCAGCGGCAAGACGACCACCCTTTACGGCGCCCTCTCGGAGATCAACAGCAAGGACACCAAAATCATCACCATCGAGGATCCGGTCGAATACCAGCTTGAGGGGATCGTCCAAATCCCCGTCAACGAAAAAAAGGGGTTGAACTTCGCCAGGGGGCTCAGGTCCATCCTGCGGCACGATCCGGATAAGATACTGGTCGGGGAGATACGGGACCCGGAGACGGCGCAAATCGCCCTTCAGTCCGCCTTGACGGGTCATATGGTTTTCACCACCGTTCACGCGAACCGCTCCTTTGACGTGGTCAACCGTTTCGCCCACATGGGGATCCAGGCCGACAACCTTATGGCCGCCTTAAATTGCATCGCCGCCCAGCGACTGATCCGAACCCTTTGTGACTGCAAGCTCCCTTTTGAACCATCGGAGAACGAACTGACCGAATCGGGGTTGAATTCCAAACTTGTCAAAGGGCACACGTTCTACACGGCGAAAGGCTGTGAGAATTGCCAGGGCACCGGTTATCACGGAAGGAGAGCCATCATCGAAATTATGGAAATGAATGACGAGATGAAGGAGCTCTTTATCAACCGGGCGCCTATTGCCGACATCAAACGCAAGGCTGTCGAGTCCGGCAGCATCTTCCTCAGGCGAGCGGCGCTTCAGGAAGTATTCAATGGGGTGACCACCCTGAAGGAGGCCAACCGGGTGACTTTTATCTCCCTGGACGGCTGATTGGCTATTTTTGGAAGAAGGAAATCCTGACGCCCATGGTCTTTCTGACACCACAGTTGATCGGCATCGATGTCACCGCGACCGAGATCAGAGTGGCCCGTATCGATCGGAAGAACGGCACTTGGCGGCTCGCGGAGGGGGGAGCGTCGTCTCTATCCCAGGGCGTTCTCAAACCCTCCTTCAAAAACCTCAATGTCGTCGACGAGGACCGCTTCACGAGCGCCATCCGTGAAGCGGTGGAATCCCTGTCCACAAAGGTCTCGACCGCCGGGTTGTCCTTGCCGAGCGAAATTGTGAAAACCATGATCCAGAAGTATCCCGAGCTTCCGGATTCCACCGCCGAAACCGAACGACTCATCGGCTGGGGGATGGAGCGCAGCTTTCATTTCCCTATCCAGAGCGCAAAGATTTCCTATCAACGCCTGGGGGACGATACGGACGGCATGAAGCGCCTCCTGATCACCATCGGAATGGCTGATGTCATCCGGCAATACGAAACCCTCTTCAAGCAGGTGGGCATCGAAACCCGGGTCATTCGCCCGGCGGGCATCAATTTGTACAATGTTTTCTCGGAACATTTTCCCAAAGAGGGAACGGTGGCTTTCATGGGTCTTTTCGAGACCTATTTCAATTTCATTGTCTTCGACAACGGAGAACTATCGTTTTTTCACGGGGTAAAGCGAGGCTTTTCCGATCTCCAGTTTTTTCAGGATGTGGATATGACACTAAAGCACTATCTGGATTCCAATCCCGGGAAACAGATTCGCCAGATCCGGGTCGGCAGTCAGGTCGGATATCATCATGAGCTCAAGGAAGTGCTCAACAATCTCATTGACATGGAGGTCACCATATTAAACGAAGGGGGAGTCATCCTTTCGGACTACGACCTCAGCAAGCCCCTGGATCGGCTGGAACTGTCTTCATTCGTTTCGGCTATTGGCGCCGCAATGAGTCTGGCTCACTGACAAGGGAGATCTCGATTTGCAGATCAAGACCATCAATCTGGCCACCATGGATCACCTGAACCGCCGCGTTCTGGCGGCCGTCATGGGTGTGTTTTTGATCCTCCTGCTCGTGGCAACAGGATACAACTTGATGGCAGGCATCCGCAACTACCGCCTGAAATCTGATTATCGCAAGAAAATAGAGCGGTTGGAAGCGTCAATGCCCGCCGACGAAGCAATTATCGCCAGCGAGGACGAGGTGAAGGGCCTTCTCGAAAGGGTAGGATTGGCCAATCGGCTGATCGCGCAAGACCGGTTTCCATGGATCACCGTTCTCAGCACCATTGAATCAGCGATTCCGGGGGATGTGATTCTGAAACGGTTTCTGCCGTCAAACGATTTTCTCTCCATCAAACTGACCGGAAGCGCCGCCAATGTCAACGAACTGGTTCGCTTTCACAAAGCCCTCGAAGGGTCCAGTCTTTTTGAAAGCGTCAATCTGACCACCATGTCCCTGGATCAGCCGGAAGTCGGAGACAGCGCCGGCGCCGGAATCCAATTTGAAATCGACGGCCGCTTCCGCATTGAAGCCCTGTTCACAGGAC
>JASFIA010000499.1:0-3041 GCA_050122915.1 Desulfobacterales bacterium
GACCGGCAACGGATTGGGCCGCCTGTTTTTCACCCATCATCTGCACCGGCAGTCCACAGCAGGACTGATTCATGGGAAAGGAGACGGCGACGTCCTGGTCCGCTAAAATTCCCACCGCCTCCCTCAGCTGTTCGGGATAGACGAAATCCTGGACGCAACCGGAGAAAAGTGCCACCCGCAGCCGCGGGGTCTCGACCCGTCGCCTGATGGAGGGCCAGATGTCTCTGAAGGGTTTGTCGGCGATCGCCGGCAACCGCCTGAAATTGTGTTCTTTGGCAAATGCCATGGGCAGGTGCCGCAGATAGGGCGTGCCTCCTGTGGCGGGTTTCTGGGCCACCTGTGCGCCCCTGAGCAGGCTGTGGAAGAGCTTTCGGCTCTTCAGCACCTTGGCCAGCATAAGGCTTTTGATGGGATGGCCTTCTTCATCCTGAATGCGGGTATGGATCTCCTTGATCAGACGGGGAAGATCGATACCCGCCGCACAGACCGCTTTGCACGCTTCGCAGTTGATGCAGTTTTGCACCAGATTGCGCGCCTTCTCCCGACCGTGAAAGAAGTAGGTGAGGATCAGCCCGATGGCCCCGATGTAGATATGGCCATACTGGTGGCCCCCCACCATTCGGTAGACCGGGCAGACATTGGCGCAGGCACCGCATCGGACGCATCGAAGGATTTCGGAAAAAACCGGGTCCTTCGCCAGTTCCCGGCGGCCGTTGTCCAGAAAAACGATGTGCATCACCTTTTTGTTTTCCGGAGCGCTCTCGCAGGCATTGGGGCCGGTGATCCAGGTGGTGTAAGAGGTGATGGCCTGGCCGGTGGCGTTTCGGGGCAGCACCTTGAGGACCTTGAGGGCATCGGAGAGGGTGGGGACCAGTTTCTCCAACCCGACCAATGCGACGTGAACCCGGGGAAGGGTCGTGACCAGCCTGGCGTTGCCCTCGTTGGTGGTGAGTCCGATGGTGGCGGTGTCTGCGATGACGAAATTCGCCCCCGAGATGCCCATGTCGGCTTCGACGTATTTGCGGCGAAGCTCCCGCCGGGCGACTTTGACCAATCGTTCGATTTCGCTGTCCTGGCTCTTGCCCGTCACCTCCGTGAACAGGTCCGCCACCTGATAGCGGGAGAGGTGAATGGCCGGCATGACCATATGGGAAGGGCCCTCTCCCCGGAGTTGAACGATCCATTCTCCCAGATCGGTTTCGGTCACCTCCAAACCGGCAGCCTCCAGGTGGTGGTTCAAAAGGGTTTCTTCCGCGGTCATCGACTTCGATTTGACGACGGCGCGGACCTGGTTGTCCCTGGCGATTTGGGCGATGATCTCGTTGGCCTCTTCGCCGGTCCGGGCCAAGTGGACATGAATGCCGATGCTTTCGGCCTTGTCTTTGAAGGCCGCAAAAAGCGTGTCCATCCGGGAGACGGCGGCATCCTTTGCGGCGGCAACATCATCGACCAGGCGCTCAATGTCCATGCCGGCGAATGCGTTGGCCCTGCTGTCCCGGTATGCAACGGCGAAGCGGTCCATCGCCTCTCGGAGAAATCGGTTGTCTAATGCTTTTTTGACCCCGGCGGTATAGCCTTTCAAATTGGTGGTTTCCTGCATCAGGCATCCTCCATGACCAGTATGTGCAGCTCAAGAGGGCCGTGTACCCCGAGAGCCAGTACACGTTCGATGTCCGCCGTTCGGCTGGCCCCCGTGATGAAAGCGGTGTAGTTCGGCGATGATCCCATGAGGACCATTAACTCCGGTTCCAGGTCGACGGCCGTTTCACGGATTCGGCTCATGGGAAGGGCCGCCACATGGATTTCACTGACCATGGTGGCCAGCCGAAGGGCTTCGTCACTTGAATCGATCACCAGGGTGCCGGTTTCGGCAATGCCGTAGTCGGCGATGGTGAATCCGATGTCGATTCCGGAGAGATGCCCTCTCAGAGAGCCGTGGGTCATCCCGATTCCCCGGTCCTTGCATAGATCCTCGAGGAGGCGGCTGTCGTCTCCGTGGAGGGCGGGGGCAGCGATCCACTTCTTCTGTTTCTGATCGCACAACGCTTCCGCATCGATCGACAGCGGGGCTTCGCAGCCTGATGCCAACAGTTGACAAGCCTCCTTCTTCTCACACAGATCAACCGTGTAGGCGATGGCGTCCTTGACGGAGGGGACGGTTGATACGATGGCGGACACCTTCTCGGCGGCGGCCTTGAAGGCGGTTGTCAGCTCGATAGGGCTACCCATGGAGGCCTCCTTGGGCTTGTGGGGGTGGATTCCGGAGCGCCGCTCGGCCGCCGAAGCCGTTTCTATACGTGACGGCTTCGGCGGTAGGTCCGGAGCGTAAGGGCGGCATGCCGATAGGGTCGTTTAGGCCCCGAAGAAGAGCGCGGGCAGCCATGTAATCAGGGCTGGGAAGACCGCTAAAACGATCAACCCCACCAACTGAAGGAAAACAAACGGCATGATACCTTTGTAGATGTGCATCATCGTGTACTCTTCCGGTGCAACGCCTTTGAAGTAGAAGAGGGCATAGCCGAAAGGCGGCGTCAGAAACGAGGTCTGAAGATTCACGCACATGAGGATGGAAAACCACAGGGGGTTGAAATCGAGCTCCATGGCGATCGGCATGAAGATGGGCACGGTGACCAGGAGGATGGCGGCCCAGTCGATAAACATGCCCATGAGAAAGACGATCAGCATCATGATGAGAAGCACCACCCAGCGGTTCAGTCCGCTGCCGATCAGGAGGTCGGCGACCACGTCTCCCCCGCCCATGCTGAGGAAGACCGAGCTGAAAAATTTCCCACCGACGAAAAGCATCATGACCATGGAGGTGGTTTTGAGTGTGGAGAAACAGGAACTCTTGATGACTTCCCAGGTGAGCTTCCGGTTGAAAAATGCCAGAATCGCCGCACCGGAAGCCCCCATGCCGGCCGCTTCCGTCGGTGTCGCCACACCGGCGAGGATGGTGCCCATGACCGCCAGGATGAGGGCCAGAGGCGGCACCAGGCTCTTTACGGTCATTCCCCATTTCTGAGCGGCCGTGTACATACCGG
>JASFIA010000500.1:0-3038 GCA_050122915.1 Desulfobacterales bacterium
ACATCCTTTTCGGCCGGCTGGTCACCGGCCGAAGGGATGTCAGGGAGACGCTTTACGAAAAAATCTATCGGCTCTCCATCGAGGAGAATGTTTTTGAATGCGTCGTTTCGGCGGGTTTGGGCTATCGGGTGGGCAATCGGGGCGAAAACCTCTCCGGAGGTCAGCAGCAGAAGCTTGCAATCGCCAGAATGTTTTTGAAAAAGCCCCCGATTCTGGTCATGGACGAGGCCACGGCGAGCCTGGACCGACAGTCCCAGGCCAAAATTCAGCAGATATTGGAGACGCGGTGGAAGGGTCGACACACGTTGGTTGCCGTCATGCACCGTCTCGACGCCGTCAACGGCTTCGACCGGATTGCCGTAATGAAGGGCGGCCGGATCGAGGAGACCGGCACCTATGCAGCCCTTATGGAAAACCGGGGGCTTTTCCACGGGATGGTTCACGGTGGCGACGGGTCCTCAGACCCCCGATCCCCCGGACCGGACGAATGAGACCGCCCTCGGTCCGCCCGCCCCGGTCAGGTCTTGGTCACGACGAGGCCTTTTTCGACGGCATAGACGGTCAATGCCGAAACGCTGTGGAGGTCCAGTTTGGACATAATGTTGGAGCGGTGCTTTTCGACGGTCTTGACGCTGATGTGAAGCAGTTCCCCAATGGCCTTGTTGGGGTACCCTTCGGCGAGGAGTTTCAATACCTCCCGCTCTCTTTGGGTGATGGTGTCCCAGTCGCTCTTCGACTTGAGGGTTTTGCGGCCCTCGATATAGCCCTCCATGACGTTGTCGGCAATCCCCGGGCTGATATACTTCTTGCCGTCGATGACGCTGCGGACGGCCAGCATCAGTTCCTCCCGGCTGGCATCTTTGATGCAGTAGCCGTCGGCGCCGGCATCGAAGGCTTCCAACACGAATTGATCGGACTCGTGGATGGAAACGATCAGTATGCGGGTCTCGGGAAACTGTCGTCTGACTTCCTTTATGACACTGATTCCGCTCATCCGGGGCATGGATAGATCCAGTAGCAGAAGGTTCGGGCGATGCTTCCGGACGCACTGAACCGCCTCCAGACCGTCCCGGGCCTCGCCGACCACCTCGAATGCGTCGTCGGCCGACAACATCGACTTTAACCCTTCACGGAACAGCTGGTGATCTTCGGCTATAGCGATCTTTGTGGTCTCCGTCATCAGTTCCCCTGCCGGCTTTGGCCCCGATCATTGCAAGTCGGCGCTCTCGGCTGTGCTCGATCGTTAAATGGCGGCCGGAAAAAGCTCGCGCCCTCCCGCCCTGCATTTTCAATAAGTTAAGACACCTTATAAATCAAATGTGAGCGCTCTGCAAGCGCCGGAGGGGCGATGAGAGGACATGCTTGAAGGTCGAATTGGATAATCAGACCGGCTCCGATCCGGCTATCGGTTTCCGATGATATCGACGATAAGCCACATCCCCGAGAGGGCCGACAGCGTGTATCCCACCAAGCCCAGGAGCGGATATCCGAAGAAGAGAGGGGGAAGACCGGTGGTCATGATCATCGAGGACGCGATAATCATGGCAGCCGCAATGATGCCGATGGTCAGCCGGCTGAAGATTTTCTCGAGCGTCATTCTCAGATCTCTGAGATTGTGATGCTCGAAGCGCACCTTGAATTCACCGCGCCCCATTTTTTCGACAATTTCACCGATTTGTTTGGGGAAGCGCATCGGTGAGACCGCGACCCGGAAGGACAATAGTTTCAGCAATCGCCAGAAGTGACTCGGATTGAAGCGCTCCCTCGCCAGCCGGCGGACATCAGGCTCCAGCTCACCCACGACATTGAGCTCGGGATATATGATCCGGGCGGTTCCCTCGGCAGTCACCAGGGACTTGAGCATGAGCACAAGATTACTGGGAATCTTGAGCCGGTAGCTGCGAACCATGTCCATCACGTCGAGTATGATTCTGCCGACCCTTAGGGTTGCCACCGAATCGGTCAGATGGCTGTCGAGCACCTCCATCAGATTTCTTTCGAGGGCTCTGCGGTCGATGGCGCCTTCTCCCCGGGCCGCAATGGACAGAACGGCCTCCGTAAGTTCTTCGCTGTCATTGGAAACGACGGCGCCGATCAGGTCGATGAGTTCATAACGCTCCTGGCTTGTAAGACGGCCGACCATCCCCCAGTCGAGGATGCACAGGCGCCGACCTTCGGAAACCAGCAGGTTGCCCGGGTGGGGATCGGCATGAAAAAACCCTTTCTCGAGAATTTGCTTGACAGACGCCCGAAGTCCAAGCCGGGCAAGGGCTTCGGCAGCCTCCAGGCTGTCTGGGGGCATCTCTCTGAGCCGCTTCCCTTCGATGTACTCCATGACCAGCAGCCGCTCGGTGCTGACATCGTCATGCACCCTGGGTATGACAATTCCGTCGAGCTCCTGCATGTGGCGGCGGGCGATGATCATATGGTTGGCCTCCCGCTTGAAATCGAGTTCCCGCTCTAGCGTCCGCCCTATCACATCGACGAGAGAGGGCAGATTGTGGACCTGAAACCTCTCCACGCGCTGATGGAGCTGGCTCGCGAGAAGGGCCAGCAGCTCCAGATCCACCGCGATCTGTTTGCGAATGTCCGGACGCTGGACCTTCAAGGCAACCGGCTCCAAGGTGATTTTCAGAGCCGCCCGGTGAACCTGGGAGAGAGAGGCGGCCGCCAGTGGACGGTCGACGAAACCGATGAAGACCTCCTCGATAGGCCTCCCCAACTCTGCTTCGACGACCTCCCTGACCATTGCGGTATCAATGGGGTTGACCTCGTCTTGAAGCTTGGCCAGCTCATCGATGAGGGGTCTTGGCAGGGCCTCTGAACGAACGCTCAGGATTTGTCCGAACTTGACAAAGGTCGGTCCCAATTCCTGCAGGGCGAGACGGATCCGCTGATGGGTGCCGAGGCCGGGATCGAGATCGGAAAGCGACTGGACAGCCGCCTTCCCCGGCAACTCCAGATGGGATATCAGGTCGTCGAAACCATATTTCAACAGAACGGAAGCAATGGTGCGCAATCGGGATAAATGGGCAGCA
>JASFIA010000501.1:0-3032 GCA_050122915.1 Desulfobacterales bacterium
CGCAGCAGAACACCCCGTCTCCAATGTCGACAAGGGAAGCCGATGGACAGGTTTTCACGGCTTTCCCAGCGCCTTTCCGAGCCGCCAGGGATATCGCACCCGGGCTCACCTTGACTTGCCGGTAACCGCCCTGGGCAAAATCGTAGAAATAGGTGTTGCCGCCCTCGTTTTTATAAAAAGCCGAATGGCCCTTTGCCAGCATCTCTTTGACCGGCGTTGGGACCAGAAGCCCCTCGGCCTCCATTTTCTTGACCGAGGTGTCTACGCCAATGGCGTCCCAGGCTTCGAAGGGCCCCATCTCGAAGTTGTATCCCCACTTCATGGCATTGTCGATTTCGACGACGGTATCGGAAATCTCAGGAATCCGGTTGGCCGCATAGATCAACTGTTCGGCCATGACCTTCCAGGCAAAGCGTGCCCCCCGGTCGTCGCCATAGACCACCGCCTTCATTTTTTCCGGCAGGGATTTGGCCTTTTTTGCCGCTTCGAGGCAGGGGAAGCTGGGTAGGTCGTAAGTGTCGTATGCCAAGGTGTCCACACCGATGACCTTGCGTATTTTTTTCCACTCGGGGGTCAATTCGGTCTTGTAGAAGCCGCCGTTGGCCTTTTTCCCCAGAAGCTTCTGCTCGATCATTCGATCGACGAAGTCCGGCAGAATAAAGCTCTTACGGGCCTCATCATCTTCGACCAATTCAAAAGTGTTTTTCGCCACATGCCCAAGGGTGTCCAAGCCCACCAAATCGGCCGTCTTGAACATGGCCGTCTTGGGGCGCCCCATAAGCGGGCCGAACAGGGCATCGACCTCCGGAACCGTCAGACCATTCTCGACCATAAGCTGCATGGCACGAACGATCCCCTGAACGCCTATCCGGTTGCCGACAAAGTTCGGGGTGTCCTTGGCCCGGACGATGCCCTTACCCAGGATGCGCTCCCCGTAATCGGCCATGAAAGCCAGTATTTCGTCTGCCGTATCCTCGCCGGGAATGATTTCCAGAAGATGCATGTAGCGGACCGGGTTGAAAAAATGGGTGCCCAGGAAATGACGTCGGAAATCTTCACTCAGGCCATCGCTCATTGATTTGAGGGGAATGCCTGAGGTGTTCGAGGACACAATGGCTCCGGGGCGCCTGACCGTGTCGATACGCCTGAAAAGGTCTTGCTTGATTTTGAGGTTTTCGACCACGACCTCCACAATCCAATCGCAATCGGCGATTCGGTCGAAGTCGTCCTCCAAATTGCCATAGCGAATCCGGTCGATGTCCTTTTTCTGCATAAGCAATGCTGGCTGGGCTGAGATGATCCCGTCGTAGCCACCTTTGACAATCCGGTTTCTCGCGTCGGGATCCGATGCTTTCTCCGCCGGCAAATCAAGGGGAACGATGTCCAACAGCTCCGTCTCTACCCCCGCGCTGGCGAGCAGGGCGGCAATCCCTCCTCCCATGACGCCAGATCCGATGACCGCGGCCTTTCGTATCTTTCTTGCCATGTCAACCTCCTCCTGGTGGGAACTCGATTATGAATGGGTATTCACTAAAGTATTCGATCTTGGCGTCGATTGTCAAGAAGATTATATGAATCATGCCTATAATAATAGGCACTATTATTATGTTTTTTTATAGTATCTTAAACCTTATCTAAAAACTTTGATTGAATATTTTTCAAAACAATCACTCATCCATATAAATATGAATATATATTCATTATCGTTTCGTTTGGTTCTTCAAGCCCGTACCGTAAGTTCCATTAGCACCCCCGTTCAAAGTGCATCCAGACTGCGGACCGTATAATGATTTTCCACAACCGCGAGGCGGTGTGGTGCTCATCTAGTGCTCACCGAGCCTCCGAGTCCGCTTCCATCGATCCATTCTCCCCCTCACCCCCCGACCGAACTGCAACCGACCGTCGTTGGCCCGGCATCCTTTGGACAGGCCTCTGCGAAGGACTGGCACCCTATGGGAGAACGCTCTTCGACAGCTCAACGCCGGCTCCTCCACCCCAAGACTTCAGTCAACGGCTGACTCGCCCCGGATGCGGATCGTCCGGCAAATCGTTTCAGAACGCTGCGCCGGCCACCGCATGTCGTGTTTTTAGCCGGATGGCGGGAACGCCATCAGTGAAGGGGGTGCCTGATCGCTGGAAATTGCAGGACCGTTCTGACCCGAGTCGGAAAGCGGATGGGGACGTGGACCCGCAGGGGTCGTCAGACACCATTGGGATTTTTGACCGAGGGTTGGAGATCGATTCAGCCGGATGCCCGGCGGCGGCTCGATGCGAAGAGGCCCTGGACCACAGCCAGCAGCCGCACGGCGACAACTGCCGCCGCCAAGCGGGGCAGCCAAAGCCAAATGGGATGAATTCCCAAAGGAAGAAATAGAACGGGGTCCTCGATCATGGCGTGGTTGATACCCATCGACAGGTGAAGACGCTCCAATGATTCCGGCGAAGGCGGATGGTTTCGGGTTTCTTCGACGATCACCGCCCCACCGTAGGAAATCCCGAAAATGGCAGCGGTCATCCATTGAAGCCCCACTTGGCGGTCGAGTCCCAGGAGGTTGAACAGGGGGGTCAATAAATCGGCAATGCGCTCCGACAACCGGCAGGCCTTCAGCCATTCCATGAGAATCATGATGCACACGAGGATGCAGAGAATCTGAGCACACAGCCAAAACGTCTGCACCAGCCAGCCGACGAAAAGTTCCCCCGCTGGGACAGGGGTTGCTGCCGCCGCCACCGCTGTGACCGTTTCGTCAGGACTCCCGTCCCAAAAACTTCCGATCAGCCACACCGTCGCCACCGATGCCGCAAGGCGATAGCTCGCCGCCTTTAGGGGATGCATCCCGGACTGCCCCTGGATGGCCGATTCCTGGGGCAGTGCATGGGATATCAGGAGGAAGATGGCGATGAGGGTCGCCTCCCGCAGGGAAAAATCGAGAACGGCCATGGAAGCGATGCCGCCGTAAATCCCTGTCAGAAGGCCGGTCAGCACCGGCAATGCCGCTTTGGCCGGCAGATGGACCGCTCCCATGACAGGA
>JASFIA010000502.1:0-3030 GCA_050122915.1 Desulfobacterales bacterium
GGCGGCCGAAGAGTCGCGAATCCAACCCCGCCGATCCAGTTCGTGGAGAAGCAGCACCGCCACCCGGTGACAAAGGGCGTTGAACGCCTGATACGGGTGTCCACCGCCGGATACGCCGCCATGGGGAACCAAGGATCGCACCATCCGTAGAAAAACGTCTTCGACCATCTGCTGGGGGATGGACGCCTCGAGGGACACCCCTCTCTCGACCGACTGCTCTAGCATCTCGGCGACGCCTCGCATTAGCCGGGAGGCGTCTCGATCGGAAAAGAACCGACCGGACAGAAGGGTCTCCATAGACTCGAAAACCGTCTTTTCCAGCCATTCTGGATAGGGGACACGAGGCGAGTCGAGCGTGTCCTGGAAAAGATCGGGGCGGGTTTTTCTGGAAGCGATCGGCGCGGTGCCGGGGAGTCGCCGGGAACCGAAATATCGCTCGACGACGTCTTGCGGCGCCGGTTCCGGCTCCAGGAAAAGAATCGATCGAGCGGGGTCCGGTGTCAATTTCGGGGACCCCCCTGATACCTCCACTTGTCGGCGTATAGACATCCGGAAGAACCTTCCCAAGGCCTCCACCAGAGGTGAAGAGGGTGAATCAGAAAAATTGAAGGTAGCACACCATCGGTCAAGGGCTCAATCGGTTCCTGCAGATACGCTGTCGACATCCGCTATCCGGCCTTTGGACATCCATCCAGTGCAAACCGACAAGAAGGAATTGCCTTGAAGGTTGGATTAGGGTCCTTACTGTTTCCTTTGAAGGTTATTGCCCGACGGCCGAATGCGTCGATACGCATTCGCGGCCCGCAGTGAGAAAAGGCATCCTGATGATGCGCAGACGGATAGATTGTTTACGGAATTTTTTCAGACAATTATCGGATGGGCTTTTACGGATGGCGGCAATCCTTCTTGCAGTTGTCTCGATCACTGCCACCGCTGGATGCGACATCAACCCATTTATTGGGCCCTCCGGAGGACGATCCCCTATGAAAACGACCCACGCGGTGGACACCGATCGCCCGCGCCTGCCGCCCTTGGACATGGCGGCGCCTGCCGTTACCCAAACCGCTACCTTTGCCCTGGGCTGATTTTGGGGACCTGACTCCCGGTTCGGGAGCCTTGACGGCGTGGTCAGAACCCGCGTGGGCTACACCGGCGGCACTTCACCCGCTCCCACCTACCATCGACTCGGAGATCACACGGAAACAATCCAGATCGACTACGATCCCGCCGTGCTCTCCTACGACGATCTTCTGGCCATTTTCTGGGAGTCCCACGACGCCGCGTCGGCGCCCTGGTCCCGGCAGTATATGTCTGCGGTATTCCATCACAGCCCTGAACAGCGCCGCCTGGCGAAGAGAAGCCGCGATCGTGAACGGCAGAAAAGAGGAGGCGACATCCACACGGTGATCCAGCCCCTCGAGCGGTTTTTCCCCGCGGAGCCCTACCATCAGAAGCACCAATTGCGGCGGGAGCGGGATCTTCTGCTGGAATTCGAGAAAATGTTCCCGGACTCGGAGGGCCTGATGAACTCCACCGCCGCCGCCAGGGTCAACGGATATCTTGCGGGCCACGGAAGTTCCGCCTACATAGAGACCCATGGACACGACCTCGGGTTGTCTCCGGAGGGGAATCGAAAACTGTTAGAGATTTTTCGATGGAAGAACGGCAATTGAAGGGCGCAAGGCTGGCCTATGGAACTCTCATGCCAACTGGGGGGCCCGCCGTCCCAACCGATGCCCGACGGACCTCTTAAGAGGACACTCGCACGGATACCGCCTGTTCAGAGTGTAAGCACAAATTTGCCCACATGGTTTTTCTCCATCAACAGGCGCTGGGCATCCCGAATGCCTTCCAGAGCAAAAGTCCCGGCAACGACGGGTGATACGACGCCGCTCTCGATACGATGAATCACCGCTTCAAACACGCCGGGGTCGAGAACCGTGCATCCCAAAAGACTGAGGTCCTTCAGATACAAGGTCCGCACATCCAGTTCAACCAGGGGGCCGGCGACCGCCCCGGCCACGGCATACCGGCCGCCGGGACGCAAGATCCTCAAATACTTAGGCCACTGCTTGCCGGCCACCAGGTCGATTACCACGTCGACGCTGCATTCGCCGGCCTCATCGAGCAGGTCCATCTCCCTTGACATTAGCCGATCGGCTCCCAGGCGACGCACCGCGGGGAATTTGTCCGGTCGGCTCACAGCCATCACTGCCGCGCCGCGCCCTTTTGCCAATTGAACCGCTGCGGACCCGACGCCCCCGGAAGCGCCGGTCACCAGCACACGGTCTCCCTCGGTGACGCCGGCGCGGGTCAGGAGATTTTCAGCCGTCGAATAGGAACAGGGGAAAGAGGCGAGTTCGACGTCGGACAAGGTGCTCCCGACCCGGTGCGCATGGCGGGAGGCAACGACGAGGTACTCGGCAAACCCTCCGTCGCACTCAGAGCCCAAATACCAGGGCTGACGGAGTCCCTGTCCACCGGCTTCCCTCAAGCACGGCTCGACCAACACCCGCTCGCCGATCCTGCCGGGGTCCACCTCCTCACCAACCGCGGATATGTGCCCGCAGACATCCGCACCCTGAATGCGCGGGAACTGAATGGGTTGCCCTGACCAGCTGGCATCTTCCACGGAACCGGCCTGTTTGGAATACCAGGCCGTTCGGGTATTGATATCGGTTGGATTCACCCCCGCCGCGGCCACCCGAATCAAGACATCCCGTGGCCCTGGAACGGGAACCGGGATGTCATCTCGGATGTCCAGCCTGTCAATTCCCCCGTGCCCGGTCAGCCATACCCCCCGCATCGTCTGTGGTCGATCACTCATCCCATTCTCCATGGAGCCGGTTCACCACATTGTCTTCTCCCGGCGTCCCTTTGGATCGTTCCGGGCGGTAAGATGGAGGGCCCGTGTTCTCAACCCGCCCACCCACAGCCTCCTCCTGCGGTGGGGGTAAATCAGGGAAGAAACACCTCCCGAACCCGGGTCGGCATGACCGAGACCCCAACCATCTCCTCGGATCCGTCGAA
>JASFIA010000503.1:0-3026 GCA_050122915.1 Desulfobacterales bacterium
CCTTCATTGCCCGCTACCGGAAAGAGGCCACCGACAGCCTGGACGAGGTGGCGATCACCGGCATCCGCGATCGGCTGGAGCAACTCCGGGAGTTGGATCATCGCCGGACCGCCATCTTGAAGTCCCTCGAAGACAACGGTCATCTGACCGACGAGCTGAGGTCGGCGGTGAGCGGGGCCGGCACCCTGGCGGCCTTGGAGGACATCTATCTGCCCTTCCGCCCGAAGCGGAAAACCCGTGCGTCCGTTGCCCGGGGAAAGGGGCTCGAGCCCCTGGCCAGGGAGATTATGGAGCAAGCCGGGGGAGATCCCGCGACCATGGCCCAAGGGTTCGTGAATCCGGATCTTGGGGTGGAAACGGCGGCGGATGCCCTTGCCGGTGCCCGGGATATTCTGGCCGAACACGTCAATGAAGACAAAACGGCCCGGGAGCGAATCCGTCAGTTTTTCTTCCGGTCCGCCGTCATCCGCAGCAAAGTGGCTTCGGGAAAAGACATCGAAGGGGCCAAATACCGCGATTATTTCGACTGGGAGGAACCGGCATTCGACGCCCCTTCCCACCGGGTGCTGGCCATGCGAAGGGGAGAGCGTGAGGAGTCTTTGAACCTGACCATCGCCCCGCCCGAAGACGAAGGCATCGCGCTATTAGAAGCCCTCTTCGTCACGGGAGACGGGCCCGACGCCGAACAGGTGAGGCTTGCCGTTAGAGACAGCTACAGACGGTTGCTGTCCCGTTCAATGGAAACCGAAACACGACTGGCCGTTAAGGAAAAGGCCGACATCAAGGCCATCACCGTGTTTGCGGAAAATCTCAGACAACTGCTTCTGGCCCCGCCCCTGGGAGCCCGACGGATCATGGCCATCGACCCGGGCTACCGCACCGGCTGCAAACTGGTCTGCCTGGATCCCCAAGGACGACTCCGCCACAACGAAACCATCTACCCCACCCAGTCTCAACGCCAGGCAGAGAAGGCCGCCGACCGGGTTCGAGAGCTCTGCAGCGCCCACCGCATCCAGGCCATTGCCGTGGGCAACGGCACCGGTGGCCGGGAGACGGAAGCGTTCTTAAAGAATCTGCATCTTCCCGGCAGCATCCCCATCATCATGGTGAATGAAAGCGGGGCATCGATTTATTCCGCCTCCGAGGCAGCCCGGGAAGAGTTTCCAGACCTCGATCTGACGGTGCGAGGGGCCATTTCCATCGGACGCCGGTTGATGGACCCCTTGGCCGAACTGGTCAAGATCGATCCCAAGTCCATCGGGGTGGGACAATACCAGCACGACGTGGATCAATCCGCCCTCAAGCAGGCCCTGGACGACGTTGTGGTCAGCTGTGTGAACGCCGTCGGCGTCGACGTCAACCGGGCCAGCGCTCAGTTGCTTACTTACGTGTCCGGCTTGGGCCAGGGTCTCGCCCGAAATATCGTTGCGTTCCGGGACGGCAACGGCCCCTTCACCAGCCGAGAAGGCCTAAAAGCCGTCCCGCGGCTGGGGCCCAAAGCCTTCGAACAATGCGCTGGGTTCATGAGGATCCGAAACGGAAACAACCCCCTGGACGCCAGCGCCGTTCATCCCGAATCCTACGGGGTCGTCGAGGCCATGGCCCGGGATCTGGGCTGCTCGGTCCCGGCCCTCCTGGAAGACCGGGAGCTGCGTAAGCGGGTGAGTATCGAGCGCTACCGCTCCGATACCGTCGGTCTGCCCACCCTTAAAGACATCATGGCCGAACTCGACAAACCCGGTCGAGATCCTCGGGACCGATTCGAGGCATTTTCCTTTGCCGACGGTATCGACACCATCGAAGACCTTCGAGAGGGCATGGTTCTCCCGGGGATCGTCACCAATGTCACCGCCTTCGGCGCCTTCGTGGATGTGGGGGTCCACCAGGACGGCCTCGTGCACATCAGCCAGTTGGCGGACCGGTTCGTCAAAAATCCGGCGGAGGTGGTCAAGGTCCAACAGACGGTGACCGTGAGGGTTCTTGAGGTGGACAAGGAACGCCGGCGGATCGCCCTGTCCATGAAATCGGCCCCGGGAAGCGGCTCGGGGCATTCACCGCCCCCCCCGGCACCCCGGAAGCGGTCCAAAAAACAGCAGGACGGCAAATCGACCCCGCATCCCTTCAACAACCCCTTTGCCGACGCCTTCCGCAAACGGTCTTGATCCCGGCGGAATAGACTGCTATAGCCCTTCCCGAAAAAGACGAGACTGACCATCGAATCAGGAGAAATCAGTGCGCGCCGTCGTTCAGCGGGTTTCGGAAGCATCGGTCACCGTCGATGAGGCCGTGGTCGGCGATATCGGCCGGGGGCTTTTAGTCCTTCTGGGCGTGGCGGACGACGACGGAGATGCCGATGCCGCCTACCTGGCGGACAAGGTGGTCAACCTACGGATTTTCGAAGACGACGAGGGCCGAATGAACCGATCCCTGATGGATGTGGAGGGGAGTCTGCTCGTGGTGTCCCAATTCACACTGTTGGGAGACTGCCGAAAAGGACGGCGCCCGTCGTTTGTTCGGGCGGCGCGCCCCGAAAAGGCGGATGCCCTCTACAGGGCGTTCTGCCGTCTGGCCGAAAAAAAAGGGGTGGCCGTCGCCACCGGCCGCTTCAGGGCCGTGATGGACGTTCGCCTGGTGAACAGCGGTCCGGTCACCCTCGTCCTGGACAGCCCCTGACGCCCATCGCGGCCGCTGCCGGAACAGCGCCCCACGGGCTTCAACCCTTTTTCAGGAAGATTCGACGGATGCGGCGACCACCGGTCATCGCACATCCCTGGGTGTCCTTTTGGTGCCTTTGCCTCTGCGTCCTTGCCATGGCAACGGCGGCCTCCCGATCCAGTGGTGCCCCGCCCCTTGTCGGTACCCGGGATGCGGTACTCTTGAAGGCCCCGGGCGGCCGCACCTTGTGGGCCCATCGTTCCAATCGCCTGATGGTGCCCGCCTCCACCCAAAAAATCGTCACCGCCCTGGCCGCCCTGCATTATCTGGGAGAAAACTTTCGCTACGAAACCCATCTCTACAGGGAAGGC
>JASFIA010000504.1:0-3018 GCA_050122915.1 Desulfobacterales bacterium
GTGGTCTCGCTGCCCGATGTCGATCGGATCTCTTCAGGCGATCTCGAGGCGCTCAACCTGGCCGGGAACACCCGGCGACTGCTGCTTAAAACGCGCAACTCCGAATTGTGGGAGGCGCCCAGCCCCCACTTCGATCCGGACTATGTGGCCCTGGACTCGGGCGCCGCGCGGTGGATCGTTGAGAAGGGGATTCGTCTCGTGGGCGTCGATTATCTGTCGGTGCAGCGCTTTGCCGACAGGGACGCCACCACTCACCGGGTGCTGTTGGAGGCCGGCGTGGTCATCGTCGAAGGTCTGAACCTGACATCCGTGGCTCCCGGCCGCTATCGGCTGGTGTGCCTGCCGCTAAAGCTGGTCGGCAGCGACGGGGCCCCGGCAAGGACCATATTGATCAAGGAGTGACGGGTGGTTACCAATCCTAAGAAGATCATCGCGGTTGTGCCTGCCCGGATGGGCTCGACGCGGTTTCCGGGAAAGCCGCTGGCGCCGATTCTGGGAATCCCCATGATCGAACACGTCTACCGGCGAACGGCGATGAGCCGGATCCTCGATGATGTCTACGTGGCAACCTGCGATGTCAAAATCATGGAGGCGGTTGCCGCCTTTGGCGGAAAGGCCATCATGACATCCAGTCGCCATGAGCGTGCCAGCGACCGGGTGGCCGAGACCCTGGAGACCATCGACGCCGATATCGCCGTCATGGTCCAGGGAGACGAACCCATGGTTCACCCGGACATGATCGATGCGGCCGTGGGGCCGTTTCTATCGGAAAGCGGCGCCTTTCAATGCATCAATCTCACGGCCCCCATTACCACAGAGGAGGAGTTTAGAAATCCCAATACCATCAAAGTGGTCATGGACACGCGAGGGGTTGCCGCCTACATGTCCAGAGAACCCATCCCGAACTGTAAACAGGGCGCCTTCGAGTCCATTTCGGCCTACAAGCAGGTGTGCATCATTCCCTTTACCACCGAAAGTTTGAGGCTTTTCAACCGGCTTTCCCCAACCCCCCTGGAAAAAGCCGAGTCCATCGATATGCTGAGATTCATCGAGCACGGATACACGGTGAAAATGGTCCTGACCGCCCATGAGACCCAGGCCGTCGACACCGAGGAAGACCGCCGCCAAGTGGAAGCGCGGCTTCGGGTCGACCCGTTGACAGCGACGTATCTCGTTTGAAAAAACAAGGATGATTTTGACATGACATGGAAAGTACTGGTATCGGCGCCCTACATGCTGCCGGTGATCGATCGGTTTCAGAAACAGCTCGAACCCGACGGTGTCGACCTGGTTCCGGCGGCGGTGAATGAGCGGTTGAGCGAAGAAGAATTGCTGGATGTCATCGGCGGCTATGACGGCATCATCTGCGGGGACGACCGCATAACCCGTCGGGTTCTGGATGCCGCCCCGAGGCTGAAGGCCATCTCCAAATGGGGCACCGGTATCGATTCCATCGATGCCGAAGCGGCCGCCGAACGCGGAATCCCCGTTTTTCGAACCCCCAACGCCTTCTCTGAGCCAGTGGCGGACACCGTCTTTGGCTACATGCTCCATTTTGCCAGAAAACCGGTCCAGATGGACAGGGAAATCCGTGAGGGCCGTTGGGAAAAGCCCAACCTGGTGGCCCTCAATGAGTGCGTTCTCGGTGTTATCGGGGTGGGAGACTGCGGCAAGGCAGTGGTTCGCCGTGCCATTGCCTTCGGCATGCGGGTCCTGGGAAACGATATCGTCGAGTTGCCGCCCGATTTCTTGGAAGAAACGGGCATCGAAATGGTGGCCTTGGAGGCACTGCTTCGACAAGCCGACTTCGTGAGCATGAACACCGATCTCAACCCCACCTCCTATCATCTGATGAGCCGTGAACAGTTGGAGCGGATGAAGCCAACCGCTTTTTTGATCAATGCTTCACGGGGCCCGGTAATCGATGAGCCCGCTCTCGTTCAAGCGCTCCAGAACAAGTCCATTGCGGGTGCGGCACTGGATGTGTTCGAAGACGAGCCGTTGCCGGCGACCAGCCCTCTGCGACGGCTCGACAATTGCCTGCTTGCCCCACACAATGCCAACAGCAGCCCCATGGCCTGGGAAAAGGTGCATGAGAACACGATCAACAATCTCCTGAACGGCCTGAAGGCCGCGAAATAATCAGAAGATGGATCAACCTGAAACATCCATTGTCATCAGAACCTACAACGAAGCCAGATTTCTACCCGACCTTCTTACTGCCATCAATGGCCAGCGGTACCGGCGGTTTGAGACCATCGTCGTCGATTCCGGATCTGTCGATGGCACGGTGGACATCGCCCGGCGGAAAGCCGACAAGGTGATTTCGATTCAGAGCAACGACTTCACTTTCGGCTACTCCCTCAATGTGGGTATCACGGCAACCAAGGGCCGCTTCATCGCCATTGTCTCGGCCCACACGCTCCCGGTGAACGAGCTGTGGCTGGGCGAGCTCGTCGCCCCCCTTGCCGATGAGAAGACAGCAATGGTCTACGGGCGCCAGCTGGGTGGAGCTTCATCCGCTTTCAGCGAGGCCAGAGACATGGAAAGAACCTTCGGTTCCCGGCGCATGGTGTTGAAGCCGCCCCGTTTTTTTGCCAACAATGCGAATTCGGCCATTTTGAGAGCCCTGTGGGTCGAGCACCCCTTTGACGAGACGCTCCTTGGGCTCGAAGACATCGAATGGGCAAAGTACTGGATGGAGCGTCACCGCCGGGTGGTCTATGAACCGCGGGCCGCTCTCTACCATATCCACGAGGAAAGCGACTGGCAGGTGCGACGGCGGTATTTCCGGGAAGCCGTGGCCGCACGCCGGATCGGTATCAGAGGGCGGCGGCATGCCGTTTCCGCTCCTGTCAAGGAGATCGGGCGAACCGTGGCGGATGTCGGTCATCTTCTCTTCAATTCCCGGCTCACCAGCGCATCGGAAACTTCCGTGCGCTTGAAGGTGATGGAGGCAATGGCATTTCGATACAACAAAGCGCTGGGTACCGTGAAGGGGTTATTGAACGGCGATGC
>JASFIA010000505.1:0-3014 GCA_050122915.1 Desulfobacterales bacterium
AAATGCCCCTTCGTCCAACGGACTGTACCCGCCGAACGTCGCTCCCATCATCGAGTGGCGAATCGCTGACGAAGCGCTTTCCGCCGATCACCGGGCCGGTCATTGATTCTTCAGCGCATCCACATCCGCCTGCAAAGTCTCGACAATCGATTCCAGGCGTGACACCCGGCTTTCAATGTCCTGCGGTTCCACGATATCCGGTACCAGATCGGCAAACACGTTGGTTCGGGTGACATCCTCCCCCCGGCAGCCCGTGGTGGGACAGACGTTCGACACATAACAGTTGCCCACGCGGACGAAATCCGTATCCCCCCGGACGAGAATCCCCTCCACTGTGCCGTCGTCGGTGTTGAACACGGGCGATCCGGAATTGCCGCCGTAGGTGTCCAGATTGGCAATAAAAAAATTGGCGTCGGCGTTGTCTCTGACCGTCGCCCCGGGGGCATATTTCAGAGGCAGGCCGGACGGGTGGCCCATGACGAACACCGATTGGGCGTCGCCGATCTTTCCGGAGCGTCGGATGGCCAGCACGGGACGGCCCGTTGCCGCCCGGTCCAGCCGAACGAGGGCATAGTCGGCCCCGGTACTCACCTCCTCCCGGTCCAGAATCGCGATCCCCCGGAAGATGTTCTCGTTGGCAATGACCGTGCGGGCGTCGCTGTCGCTCATCATTCGGAAACCGAATACGAAGCGGGTTTGGGCCAGGTTGTTTTGCTGGATGCAATGGCCTGCCGTGGCGATGATGTCGGGTGCGACTAGAAAACCGGTGCAGTGGGGGGCGACAGGTTGATTTCGAAACCGTTCCCCCTCGCACAGCAAATGGGTATTTTTATAGAGGGCCGTCAAGAGGGTAGAGGTACCGTCGCCGTTGTCGGTGAGGCGGACCATGTCGATCAGAGCGGCCACCGCTTCAGCGCGCATGAGGATGTCCGGATCAGTGACCTGATGCATGTCGATGCGGTCATCGACGCCGTAAACCAGCTTTTGGGCATCTCTCAGGGCTTTTACCAGATGGCCGGAATCGACGTGGGCCAGGGGTCTTGCCCCTCTCCTCTTTGCGGTTGCCTTTCTGGATCCTTCCCGGAACTGCAGTTCGGAAAGGATTTCCTCGGGTCCGTAGTCTATGATTGCGTTTTTCTTTTTTGGTTTTGCCATGGCGTCTCCTCCTTCATTGGTTTGAAAGGGACCACACGCATTTGCCGCGGTGCCGCAAGGAATGGGGCACCGTCACCGTGTTTCATGACCCTTCTTCGAACCCCCGGAGAGCCGTCATCATCTCGGCAAATAACGGGTTGGCCTTTTCCAGCGGAGCCTCGTTTTCGGCCGCATCGACGGCAGCGATGGGTGATTCCAGTACAAGGCTCGCGTGGGACACATTTGCGGCCTTGGGGATGATGAACGCCCTGAACCGGTCCGGTGGGGTCTTTTCCCGCAAATCGTATATGCCTCTGATGTCGGCCGTCGTGTCGCTCTCCGAGTGGGCGGCGAACACCCGCTTGGGAAAGGGGGCTTTTGCGCCGAAGCGCTTGAGCCGTTTATCGGTTTCCTCGATCAGCCGAGCCAGTTCCCGGGCGCCGTCCATGTCCATTCGGCAATAGCGAAATGGATTGCGGCCGATCAAGGGCTGGTCACGGTCCAGCAGATCGGCAAGGAAGGTGCGAAGCAGGCGCTCCTTGATGTCGCCGAGAACGCCTCCCGGCCCCCCCGCCAGATCGAGGGCAGCGGAGAACAGATAGAGATCGCCGTTTACCAACGGATGGGTGATGGCGGCATGAAGACTCAAGGTTCCCCCGGTGGAGAGCCCGCCGATGGAAACCCGCTTTGAATTGCGAGCAGCTGCATCCACGGCAAACCCCACGTTTTCCTTCCACTCCTCAAGCCGGACCCCCGCCATCCCATTAGGCTCCTTGAGTCCGTGGCCCTGGAGCAGGGGCAGGTAGACGTCATAGCCAAGCCGATGATGGAATTCATCGGCAATCGCATTTAAAAAATGAGGTGAATCTGTCAGGCCGTGGCAGAGGACGACAGCCTTGCCGGGGGTCGGCTCGTGCATAAAAACCCTCGGGTAGCATCCGTTCCGAACGGTGTCATCCGAAAAGTAAGGGAATTTCCGGTAATATTCGGACCACTTTCTCCCGCATGCCCTTCCAACCGAAGCAGCCATAGCCGTTCCTCCTTTCGATCCATCCCTCCCAACGGCGATACCGTCGGTAGATGCTCAACCTTTTTTCTTTCCTTTTCTCTTCCGTATCCGCTTCGCTTTCGGTTCGGCCTCGGCCTTGGGGCTGGACTTGGCGTCCTTTCCCAGCGATCCCCGGTCCGGTGCGATCGCGGGCTTGCCGCCACGGGAGGCGCCCGATCCGGCATCCGACATCGTTTCGACGATGGAAGTAAATATGTCGGCGGCCGACCTCAGCGCCTTCTGCCGCTCGGCGTCCTCCACACCACGTGCCAGAATCATGGAAAAGCCTGCGAGCAGTTCAAGTTGCCTGCGAACGGAATCGCGCATCCGTTCGCTGCCGGGCACCTTTGCGAAAGCAGCCTCGAACCCTGCTTCAAGTTCGCTTCGGATGCTCTCCAATGTGCCACTGTGGAGTCCCTCGGCCACGTGAGCGTCGACCTCCATGACAGCATCGAAGAAGTCGTACGTACTGTCAAAACGCTTTTTGGAGACTTCTTTTAGCTTTCTGGCAAGTTCGGCTCTCCCCGTGCGATCTTCCTCCCCGATCAGCGCCTCGATCTGGAGGCGGTTGAGCATCGCGTATGGGTTCAGGTCATCATCGTCGACACTGCCCTCGCACTTGGCATAGGCGTCCCGGGCCGCCTTGAGGGTCTTGTAAACGGCCTGGTGGGAAGCATTGGTCTTCAACTGGAGGGCAGCCTTGCGCTTGAGGGCGCTGCCTAATAGGGACCAACGCTCAAGGTTCGGCAGCTCGATCCGGGGCTCGCCCGTCGGATCTTTCTGGATGGCGAACGCTTTTCCAGGCTTTTCGGATGTGGCCGAAAACAGTTTT
>JASFIA010000506.1:0-3011 GCA_050122915.1 Desulfobacterales bacterium
CTGCCGAAAAGGCCGCCGCTGAAAAGGCTGCTGCCGAAAAGGCCGCTGCTGAAAAGGCTGCCGCGGCCCCGCCTGCGTCGCCATCCGCCTCAATCGAAGTGCTTCCGGATGAACCCAAATCCGGACTCAATGCCATGAAAATCGGTGCCCTTGCCGTCGCCGCCATTTTTCTTCTGCTGATCGTATACAGCTACGCCAACACCGGCAAATACTACATCTCCGACAGTGACGGCGCCATCGAAATCTACCGGGGAATCTTCGCTCCCATGGGCACCTCACGGATGGCCACCCTAACCGGCGTAACGGTTCCGGAGGAAGCCAAAACCGTCTACGACTGGAAAGACGCCTACGGGCTCCTTTATGCCTATCACACCAACCAGGCCGATGCCCTCTTGGAGGTGCCCGGGGTGCCGGACGCCGCAGCGCTGAAGGACCATCTGGAACTGGCCGTCAAATACGCCCCCAACCGGGAGTTGATGGAGGCCGCCAAGGGCCGCCTGCTCAGCCTCAAGCTGCAGGTGGAAATCCAAAAGGCCGCGGCCGCCATCAACCGCCGCACCATCGACAGCGTAGAGAAAGGAATCGCCATCCTTCAGCGGGCGAGTGGAATGGGCATTAGCGAGGCCGAGATCGCTCTGGTGGAAAACAACGTGGCATCGGCAAAAGCCCTTCTGGAAACCCTGAAAGCCGAGAAGGTAGAGGTTGAGCGGATCGCCGCGGAACAGGCCGCCATGGAAGCCGAAGCCGATACGCTGAAGGAGGCCGCCGAAACCGCTGCACCGCCGGTGGCGGCAGCGGACGACCACTAACCCGATCCCTCTGATTCAGGGTCTACAAACCGGGCCGGCGCTGATTGCCGCCCGGTTTCTTCATTTCCCAACCCACCGCTTGTCAGCTGAGGGGAACGGGGTGGGGAAAGTCCGTTGAGCGAAGGGCTTGGCCGGAAAAGCGCCTATCGAACCAAGGGCAGGGTCGCCGTCAGTTCCGCGCGATGGCAGGCCACCAGGTGCTGATGCGATGAGGGTTCGGGGGCCGGCCGAAGCTCGGGGTCCTCGGCACTGCAGCGGTCGATGACCAGGGGGCACCGGGTTCTGAAGTTGCAGCCGCTGGGGGGGGTTATCGGCGACGGGACATCGCCTTTGAGGATCTCCTTCCGGCGCCGGGCCTTGGGGTCCGGAACAGGGATGACGGAAATCAGCGATCGTGTGTAGGGGTGAAGGGGGTGGGCATAGATGGTGTCCGCGTCGGTCATCTCCACTATCTTGCCCAGATACATGACGGCGACCCGATCCGAGATGTGCTTCACCACGGACAGGTCATGGGCGATGAAAAGATACGTCAGCCCCATCTCACGCTGAAGATCAAGAAGCAGATTCAGGATTTGACTCTGGATGGAGACGTCCAGGGCCGATACCGGCTCATCGCAGATAATGAGCTTTGGATTGAGGGCGATGGCCCTGGCGATGCCGATCCGCTGCCGCTGCCCGCCGCTGAATTCGTGAGGGAACCGGGAATAGCTGTTGCCCGGAAGCCCCACCCGCTCCAGAAGCCCCATTACCCGCTCCTGCCGTTCACCACCGTTGCCGATCCGATGAATCCGAAAGGGCTCTTCGAGAATCTCCCCTACCGTTTGCCGGGAATTGAGTGATTCGAAGGGGTCCTGAAACATCATCTGCATGTCCCGCCGCAGGGCTCTCATGGCCGAGCGGTCGAGACGGTCGACGCGTCGGCCATCGAACCAGACCTCCCCTTCCGTGGGGGTGTAGAGCCTTAAAATGGCGCGGCCCACGGTGGTTTTTCCGCAGCCCGACTCGCCCACCAGCCCCAAGGTCTCCCCGGCATCGATGCCAAATGAGACATCGTCCACCGCAAAGACGTTTCCGACCTTGCGCCGGAGCACGCCGCCCCGGACCGGAAAGTACATTTTCAAATGGATAACGTTCAACATCGGGTCTGGCATCAGTCAGCTCGGTGGTTGGAGGCGCCGGCGGTTGACGGCCCCGTGTGGTCTATCGGGCTCCAGGGGTCCAGCTCCCCGGCAAAATAGCAGCTCGCCCGGTGGTCGTCCCGGCCCACCGGACGCAGCGGAGGCGGGGCCGTGCGGCAGATGTCCTGTGCATAGGGGCATCGATTCTCGAACCGACATCCCGGAGGCAGGTCATCCAGAGCCGGAACGATCCCCCGAATCACATTCAGTCGTTTTTTTCTCTCCAGTTCCAGTCGGGGAATGGAGGACAACAGGCCCCGGGTGTATGGGTGAGCGGGCTTCTCGAAGAGAAGGTCCACCGGAGCGGTTTCCGCCACTTTGCCGGCATACATGACCACCACGTCGTCGCAGAGTTCGGCGATCACCCCCAGGTCATGGGTGATGAATATCATCGACATTCCCGTCTCTTTCTGGAGGCTCTCCATGAGATCGAGGATCTGGGCCTGGATGGTAACATCGAGGGCCGTCGTGGGTTCATCGGCGATGAGGATTTCTGGCCCACAGGCCAGGGCCATGGCAATCATGACCCGCTGCCGCATGCCGCCCGACAGCTGGTGGGGGTAGCTCTCCAGGCGCTTCATGGGTTCCGGGATCCCCACTTTCTTCAACAGATCGAGGGCGGCGGTCAGTCGATCCGCTCCCGACATATCCGGGAAATGCAGCTCGTAAGACTCCATGATCTGACGGCCGATGCGATGAACCGGATTCAGTGCGGTCATGGGTTCCTGAAAGATCATGGCGATCCGGTTTCCCCTGATCCGGTACATCTCTTCCACCGGCAGCCCGGTGATGTCGATGGTGCCTAAGCGGATGGTGCCGCTCTCGATCAGGCCCGCGGGCTTTGGCAGCAGCCTCATGATGGACAGGGCGGTCACGCTTTTTCCGCAGCCGGATTCCCCCACCACGCCAAGGGTGGTCCCCTGCCGAAGAGTGAAGCTGACATCGTCAACCGCCCGGACGCGGCCGGCGTCGGTGTCGAATGCCGTAACCAGGTGGTCCACCGACAGGAGGATAGGGTCACGTG
>JASFIA010000507.1:0-3006 GCA_050122915.1 Desulfobacterales bacterium
GCCGTCGCCAAATACATCCGCATCTCTCCGCAGAAGGTTCGTATGATCACCGGAAGCGTTAAAGGGAAACCGGTGGAAGCCGGGCTGAATCAACTCAAGTTCATGCCCCAAAAATCAGCCGGCATTCTTGAAAAACTCGTGCGATCGGCCGTCGCGAATGCAGACCAGAAGGACCTGGATATCGATGCGTTGGTGATTCGCAATGTCATTGTGGATCAGGGGCCCACATTAAAGCGCTTTAAAGCCAGGGCGCGGGGCCGAGGGACTCGGATCCTCAAACGCACCAGTCACATCACCGTTATTTTGGCCGAAATGCCGGTTTAGCCAAGGAGGTAGGAGCTTGGGCCAGAAAGTCAATCCAATTGGATTCAGGCTGGGAATCGTCAAAACATGGGACTCCCGGTGGTATGCGGATAGAAAATATGCCGGATATATCTACGAAGATTATAAAATCAGGCGATTTCTAAAAGATAAGCTATATCATGCTGGCGTTTCCAAGATAGAGATCGAACGATCCACCCGCAGCGTCAGATTGCGGATATACACCTCGAGACCCGGCATAGTGATCGGTAAAAAGGGTGCAGAGATCTCCCAGTTGAAATCCGATGTTGAAAAGCTGACAGCACAAGAGGTCCTCATCGATATTCAAGAGGTGCGAAAGCCTGAAATCGACGCCCAACTCGTTGCTGAAAATGTTGCGATGCAGATTGTTCGTCGCGTCGCCTTCCGGAGGGCCATGAAGCGTTCGGTCAGCTCTGCCATCCGTTTCGGGGCACAAGGGATAAAAATCATCTGCTCGGGTCGCCTTGGCGGAGCAGAAATGGCCAGAACGGAGTGGTACCGTGAGGGGCGCGTGCCGTTGCACACCCTCAGGGCCGACATCGACTATGGTTTTGCCGAGGCAAAAACGACCTATGGCATCATCGGCATCAAAGTTTTCATCTTCAAAGGCGAGATCCTCAAGAAAGGCGCTCTCGAAGCTGCGGGCGGCCGGTCCTGATTAGGAGATAGTCAATATGCTTGCTCCAAAGAAGGTTAAATTTAGAAAACAACAAAAGGGCAGAATGCGCGGTATGGCCCAGCGGGGCAGTTCCCTCAGCTTTGGGGAATTTGGTTTGCAGGCCGTTGAGTGCGGCAAAGTTTCCTCCAAGCAGATCGAGGCAGCCCGTATCGCAATGACACGGCATGTCAAGCGCGGTGGAAAGATGTGGATCCGGATTTTCCCCGACAAGCCGTTTACCAAAAAGCCGGCCGAAGTGCGGATGGGAAAAGGCAAAGGATCTCCTGAGGGCTGGGTGGCGGTGATCAAGCCCGGTCGGATTCTCTACGAGATGCAGGGGGTTTCGAAGGAGATGGCCAAAGAGGCTCTTCGGCTTGCTTCGCACAAGCTGTCGGTAAAGACTCGTTTTGTCGAGAGGGGTGATTTCTCATGAAAGCAAGTGAACTCCGTGACCTGAGTGCAAGCGAGCGTGAGCAGAAGCTTGCTGAAACCAAGCAGGCCTTCTTCACTCTCAGATTTCAGCACGAGACCGGCCAACTGGAGAATCCGCAAAAGCTCAAGCAGACAAAACGGGATATCGCCAGGCTGAAGACGATCATCAGACAAGAGCAGATCAACTCCAATACGGATAGCGAGTAGTGGCGGCCATGAAAAATCGAGGCATGAAAAGACAGTTGGTGGGAACCGTCGTCAGCGATAAAATGGACAAGACCGTGATCGTCCAGGTTGAACGTCTGGTCAAGCACAAGCTCTATCATAAGTTCATTCGCAGACGCTCCAAGTTTTCGGCCCATGACGAAAGCAATACCTGCCAGATCGGTGACAAGGTGCTGCTTAGCGAATCTCGGCCCTTGAGCAAGACCAAACGATGGAGAGTCAGCCAAATCATAGAAAAAGCCGTTTGATGCTAAGGAAGACTAAAAATGATTCAGGCCGAAACAAGACTCACGGTGGCAGACAATTCTGGGGCAAAGGTGCTCTATTGCATCAAGGTTCTTGGCGGTTCCCGTCGGCGTTATGCCCGGGTTGGGGATATTATTGTGGTGTCCGTCAAGGAAGCGATTCCCAATGCCAAGGTGAAGAAGGGTGACGTGATGAAGGCCGTGGTTGTCCGAACCAAAAAAGAAATTCGCCGTCCCGATGGCACCTACATCCGGTTCGATGACAATTCAGCGGTATTGATCAACGCAAGCAAGGAGCCGATCGGAACCCGCATTTTCGGCCCGGTGGCCCGAGAACTGCGTGCAAAGCGATTCATGAAAATCGTATCCTTAGCACCCGAAGTTCTCTAAAATCAGCGGTCCGAGGAGATTGGGATCATGTTGAGACAGAAATGCCGACTTAAGAAAGATGACAAGGTCAAGGTAATTGCCGGCAAAGATACCGGCAAAATCGGAAAGATCCTGAAGATCAATAAGAAAAAGGGCCGTGTTCTTGTCGAGAACATCAATATCGTCAAACGGCACCAGCGTCCCAGCGCGCAGAATCGACAGGGGGGCATCATCGAAAGCGAGGCGCCGGTCCATTGGTCGAATGTGATGCTGATGTGCAATAAGTGCTTAAATCCGGTCAGGATCACCTTCAGAGTCCTTGAAGACGGCAAAAAGGTGCGCGTCTGCAACAAGTGCGACGAGTTTATTGACGGATAGGGTCGTGCCCCCGGAGGAAGAAGATGTCACAGCTCAAACAATACTATGAAACCGAACTTGTCCCCAAGATGAGGGAGGCATTCGGCTATCACAATGCAATGCAGGTTCCGAGGCTTGAAAAGATCGTGCTGAACATGGGGCTGGGGGAGGCGATCCACAACATCAAGATACTGGATTCGGCTTCCGAGGAGCTCAAAGCAATCGCTGGCCAGAAGCCCGTGATCACTCGCGCCAAACGATCCATAGCCGCCTTCAAACTGAGGGCTGGCATGCCAATTGGCTGTACCGTAACACTGCGCCGTCGGCGAATGTATGACTTCTTTACCAAGCTGGTCAACATTGCTCTCCCTCGTGTGC
>JASFIA010000508.1:0-3004 GCA_050122915.1 Desulfobacterales bacterium
AAAGCCCCCCCGCCACACCGATAATCGAAGACAGCTCTTCGATCAACCCCCGGAAGATGCCCCGCACCAGGCTGAACACCAGCACCACGCCAATGACGATATCCAATGCGTTCATGATACCTTTCCGGACAATCCCCTAAAAATGGGCAGGGAGGGCCGATCCGAGGAAAATTCCAGGAGACCCGCGGCTGCATTAACATTGCCCCCGGTGGGCGTCAAGGTCTTTTTGGCCGCATCACCCTCAAGGCGGCACATCGAATCGGCGGCGACTTAGGGCTGCAAGGGGATGCGTATCGATCCATGGCATTCCGATGCCTCCCCGACGGCAGCGGCCCTCTCCCCGAAAGGAAGACATCCATCCACGATCGCTGAATTTGCATTTTCCAAATGAGGTGTGATAGAAAGCCGGATGCTGCGAAGGGGGACATCCGGCTGCCGGAAAGGTCGGATGCCCGAAGCGATGCCATTCACAGCGGACCGTGCGTCGATGACTCGGAGACCGATGCCCCGAGCCAACGATACCGTTGCAGCACTCAGGCCCTGTGGCTGATCCCATTGCAGCCCTGGACCCCGGAACTCAACTCGGCACCCGTATATGGACGACAGTCAAACCCCACAGCCGATCAAGCTTACCTTTGCCGACAACAGCCATGCCCAGCAGCTGTTCGGCCAGCAAAACTGCCATATCGACCGCATCGCCAGCCAGTTGGACGTTACGCTCCGCACCCGCGGCAGCAGTGTTGTCATCCAGGGTGACAGCATCGATTCGGCCCTGGCCCATTCTATTCTCGACCAACTCTATGGCCTGATCGTCCAAGGCTTTCCCGTTTATCCCAACGATGTGGACTACGCGATCCGGCTCCTGAAAGCCGACGATCGAACACGGTTGAAGGATATTTTTCTCGACACCGTTTATATCACGTCGAAAAAACGAACCATCACCCCGAAAAGCCATTCCCAGAAAGCCTATATCGATGCGATCCGCAACCACGATATCGTCTTCGGCATCGGCCCTGCCGGAACCGGGAAAACCTATCTGGCCATGGCCATGGCGGTGGCATCCTTAACCAAAGGCCAGGTCAACCGGATTATTCTTACCCGGCCTGCCGTTGAAGCGGGTGAGGCCCTGGGGTTTCTTCCCGGTGACCTGGCGGACAAGGTCGATCCCTATCTGCGGCCGCTTTATGACGCCCTCCACGATATGATGCGATTTGAAAAGATAGCCGCTCTCATGCAGCAGGGGATTATCGAGGTGGCGCCGATCGCCTTCATGAGGGGTCGGACGCTGAACGATTCGTTTATCATTCTCGACGAGGCACAAAATACCACCTCCGAGCAGATGAAAATGTTTCTTACCCGAATCGGGTTTAATTCAAGGGCGGTTATTACCGGCGACGTTACCCAGATCGACCTGCCGGCGGCGAAGACATCGGGGCTTGTGGAGGCTGCCAGTATTTTAAAGAGCGTCGCGGGTATTCAATTCGTCTTCTTTTCCAAGCTGGATGTGGTGCGACATCGCTTGGTCCAGGAAATCATCAGGGCCTATGAGGAAAAGGAAGAGCAGCAATGAGGCTCGACCGCCACTGATCGCCGTGCCTCGACCGACGAGGCCCGAGACTGGAATCCCACATCGACGATGAAACACAACCGACACATCGGGCGGCTGATTCGGACAATCAGCGGAGATCCCAAACTTCCCTGGGTCATCCTCCTTCTGATTGCGACCGCCTTCATTGTCATTATTTATCCCGGGCTCATCGTGCCGGAAACCGCCTATAAGCTGGGCGATGTGGCAGAGCGGAATATCAAGGCGCCCAGGGATTTTCTGGTGGAAGACACCTCGGCGACCGAACTCAATCGGATCCAGGCCGAGGAGGATGTCCTCACCGTCTACGACCTGGACCCAACCCTGGCAGGAACGATATCCGCTTCGGTCCAAGCGGCATTTGAAGAGATGCGCCAGGCCCAGACGGCAATTCGCACCCCTGCCGCCTCCCCCCTTCAATCCCTCGCACCAGCCGCCGTGAAGGAACCGCCCCCACCGGCCACCGAAGCGGCCGACGGCGATCCGGAATCCTTTCGACGCCGGCACGTGACGGAAATGAAATCTGCTTTCGAAGAAAAACTCGGCATCGATTTGGATCGGCGCGTATTCGATGCCCTCCTGGATGCGGGGTTTTCCGAAGAGATTTCAGAGAGCATCACGAAGATGTTGCCGGAAATCATGGGGCGGGGCATCGTCGCCAACAAGGATATCCTGCTCCGGGAGTCGGGAAGGGGCATCCAGCTTCGCACGGTCGGCACGGGTATCGAGCGGACCGTTCTGGATTTCAGTCGCTTCAGCGGTCTTGCCCAGGCCCGGTCGTCCGTCCGCACCCTCTCCCAGCCGACCTTGGAAAGCATGGACTATACCCGGCAGAGGCTGGTGATCGATTTGATTCAGCGGCTGGTTCAGCCGACCATCACTCTGAACCGCAACGAAACCGAAGAGCGAAAAAAGGCCGCCGCCGCCGACACCAAGCCCGTTCTGCACAAGATAAAGGCCGGTGAGATGCTCCTCCGGGAGGGGGAACGGGTATCCGAATTCCATCTGCTCAAACTCAAGGCGCTTCAGGCCGAGCGAAGGGGAGGACAGGTCCTTGCCACGTCCTTGGGAGCGGCGCTTCTCCTGGTCTGCTTTCTTGTGGCCACCTTCGTCCTGCACAGCCAGTTGAAAGGCCCGGGGCACCGGGCCACCAACCGGGATCTCTTATTCGTCGCTTCGGTGATCATTCTTTTCTTTATCGTCGGGGAGGTATCCGCTTCCCTGGCGGATGCCCTGACCTCCCGGGCCGACCTCCCTTTTTCAGCCGAATCCATCGGCTACATCACCCCCGTTGCAGCGGCCACCATGTTGATTTGCCTCTTTTTGGGACTGCAGACCGCACTCCACGTCACGGGCATTCTGGCCGTCGGCTTCGCCATCATCTTCCACGGCAGCTTCGACATGGTGGTGTTTACCCTG
>JASFIA010000509.1:0-3002 GCA_050122915.1 Desulfobacterales bacterium
GTCGACCGCGGCCAATACTTATCTCCAGTGGCGGGGAACGCGGCCGCTGGATCAAGGTGTTCGCATGGATCAGCTGCTGAAACGCTCCGAACTGGACTATGCGGCGGTCCGGCAGTTGGCGCCGGCACCGGGGCCGATTCAACCGGAAGTTGAACACCAGGTGGAAATCGAAATCAAGTACGAGGGCTATATTGAGCGGCAGCAGCGGGAAGCGGCCAAGCTTAAGGACCTGGAGGATATTCTCATTCCCTCATCGCTGAATTTTAGACAGGTGCATGGCCTATCCAACGAACTCAAGGAAAAGCTGGCGGCCGTGAGGCCCACCACCCTGGCCCAAGCCTCGCGGATTGCCGGCATGACACCCGCCGCACTGTCGACCCTGATGATCCTTCTCAAAGCAAATCGGCGAACCTGATCTAAAATCATGCACTGCCCCGTTTATGCGTTTGCGGCTCAATCTATTTTGTGTTTATCCAGATTGACACCACTATAATTTCGATATATTTTAGAAGGTTATAAGTAATTAGCTGGCCTGCTCATAATTGCGAAGACATGCCTGGGTGGGCCGGGTGTTAATATCAAGGCAACCAGAAGAGGCTCTATGGCAGGCACGGACTATTATAAAATTTTAGGTGTCGATCGCAAGGCATCGGATGGCGAAATTAAGAAGGCGTATCGTCGTTTGGCCATGAAATACCACCCCGACCATGCGAAGGGCGATAAATCCGCCGAGGATAAGTTTAAACAGATCAGCGAAGCGTATGCCGTATTGAGCGACAAGGAAAAGCGTCGGCAGTATGATCAGTTTGGGGCCGAGGGCTTTCGACAGCAGTATTCTCAGGAGGATATCTTCCGCAACTTTGATTTTGGCAGCATCTTCCGTGAATTCGGTTTCGGGGGGGGCGGGGCTTCGGGGCGCCCGGGGGGCATGCATTTTTCTTTCGGTGGCGATTCACCCTTTGGCGCCGGCTCCGGGAGACCACAGCATGCGAAAGGCTCAGACCTTGAATACGAATTGGGCCTGACCCTAAAAGAAGTCGCTCTGGGAGCCACCAAGACACTTGATTTCCAACATGAAGGCCACCGCGAACGCTTGACGGTTAAAATCCCTCCGGGCATGATCAACGGGAAAAAGATCCGTCTTTCCGGCAAGGGAGCTCCCAGTCCCTATGGTGGATCGCCGGGGGATCTCTATGTCCGCTCGCGGGTGATGCCGGATCCGGTGTTTGCAGTGGAAGATCATGATCTGTTGATTTATCGGGATATCAAACTAAGCGAAGCACTCCTGGGAACCACATTGTCGGTCCCCACGATCGATGGTAAGGCCTTGAATGTTAAGGTGCCGTCCGGCACCCGGCACGGTACGAAAATGCGTCTCGGCGGTCATGGGCTGCCGCAGATGAAGAAGTCGGGGAGGGGAGATCTTTTCCTGATCGTGCAGATTGTTATTCCAAAACAGCTTGCACCCGAGCAACTTTCACTGGTCGAGAAAATGGCGGAGATAGGATTGTAAACGATCAAATGCGTTGACAATCCTTAGATATTTTAATAATTATTTTAGAGTAACCTTTTATTATTAATACTTAAAATATGGATCGGTGATTTATGGTATTGTCGCCGGCCCGTCAGATATATTCCGCAAGGAGTAATCCGGGCAAGGCGACCGCTTCGCCGAATAATATGTTAAACAATGCCCAAAGCAACAGTAATACTAGACCAGGGGAAAAGTGCCGCTCAGTCTGCGGATACGGCCGTTCCGCCTTGCTGAGTATTCAGACAACCGTCAGACGCTCAAGGCGGGTTGTTGGGGACTAAAATACTCTTGCCCGACTGACTATTGACAATGTCTGAATTCATTCCGGTACTCACCAAAGAAGAGATCGCGACCAGGGTCGCAGAAGTCGCCCAAGCCATATCAAACGATTACAGGGACCGGGACTTGATTCTTATCGGTATTCTTAAGGGCGCCTTCATATTTCTTGCGGATTTGATCCGCCACCTTTCCATACCGGTTCAAGTCGATTTTATGTGCGCCGCCAGTTACGGCAATGCCACCACTTCATCCGGTCGGGTTAAATTAATCAAAGATATTGAACTCGATATCAACAACAAGGATGTCATTATTGTTGAAGATATCGTGGATACCGGCGTCACGCTATCACACTTGGTGTCGCATCTCGAATCTTCCGGGGCGGCTTCGGTTCGTATTTGCGCGTTGATCGATAAGCTTGAAAGAAGGAAGGTCGAGATAGACGTTGACTATATTTGTCACGTGGTCGACAAGGGTTTCCTTGTTGGTTATGGCCTGGATTACGCAGAATTTTACCGCAATCTACCGGAAGTCTATCATTTGAAATTATAATTTTGGGGTGTGTCATGATTCTTACCTGCCAGAACTGTAGTACCAGTTTCCGCCTGGATGAAAGTATACTGAAGCCTAGTGGATCGAAAGTCCGTTGTTCGCGATGCAAGCATATCTGGCGGGCCCGTCCGCCCGCCGATGGCGGGTTCGGAATTGATAATCAGGAGGCCGCTGAGGCGAAGGCGGATTCCAATACGGCGGCAATCGCCGGTTTTGTGGCTGGGGCCGGTGTGGCGGCACGCTTGGCTGAAGACGACCAAATTTCAGACCAAACCACCGAGGCAGAGGCCGCGGGCACAGGCACATCGTCACCGCCCGAACTCAAACTGGGCTTCGATGATCTGACCACAGCCGAAAACAGTGACAACGATGATAATCTGGTTACCGACGAGATAAATTTAGATGAACTTGACCTTCTGTTAGAGGACGAACCGCTGCTGCCCGGATCGAAACCTCGCGACGATTTCCAGACGGAGGAACTTGATCTCGCGGATCTGGAGAATATACTCGACGATGATACGGACGCCTCTAATTCACCACCATCCGATTTGCCTACGCTTGAAGCAGATGAGCTGAATACAATTGAAGAAGAGACCGATGACAGTATTATGGAAGATCTTGATCTCGATATAGATGATCT